>NZ_PDGZ01000011.1:0-96054 GCF_014335105.1 Corynebacterium sp. LK28
CGGGCGTGGGACTAGTGGGGAGGATGTGGTGCTAGCGAGGCGGGCGTGGGGCCGGTGGGGAGGATGTGGGGGCTAGTGAGGGCGGACGTAGGCACAAGAAAACCCCAGCGCCAGCAGTACAATGCCAGCGCCGGGGTTATTGCGGGGCAGGGGCCCAGCCAGACCAGCCGCTACTTGTTGGTGTTCAGGCTGTCGATGATCTCGTTGAAGGTCGCGGACGGACGCATCACTGCGAACGTCTTCTCGTCATCTGGCCAGTAGTAGCCGCCCAGATCCACCTCGTGCCCCTGAACATCCAGCAGCTCCTGGGAAATCTTCTCCTCGTTGGCCTCGAGGGCGTCAGCAACAGGCTTAAAGACCTCCGCCAGCTCGGCATCGCGCGTCTGGTCAGCCAGCTCGCGAGCCCAGAACTTCGCCAGGTAGAAGTGCGAACCGCGGTTGTCGATCTCGCCGACCTTGCGGGACGGGGACTTGGACTCGTTCAGCACGGCCTCGGTCGCAGCATCCAGAGCATCGCCCAGGATCGGAGTGCGCGGGTTGTTGTCAGTCTCCTGCAGCTTGCGCAGAGACTCCGCCAGCGCCAGGAACTCACCCAGGGAATCCCAACGCAGGTGGTTTTCCTCTAGCAGCTGAGCCACGTGCTTCGGAGCGGAACCGCCGGCACCCGTCTCAAACAGGCCACCGCCGGCGATCAGCGGCACGACGGACAGCATCTTCGCGGAGGTGCCCAGCTCCATGATCGGGAACAGGTCCGTCAGGTAATCGCGCAGCACGTTACCGGTGACGGAAATAGTATCCTCACCAGCGCGGATGCGGTCGAGGGAGAGCTGCATGGCCTCCTCCGGCGGCAGAATGCGGATATCCAGACCCTCAGTGTCGTGATCCTTCAGGTAGGTCTCCACCTGCTTCTGCACGTTCACGTCGTGGCCGCGCTTCGGATCCAGCCAGAACACAGCCGGCGCACCGGTGGCGCGGGCGCGGGTCACGGCCAGCTTCACCCAGTCCTGCAGCGGAATGTCCTTGGTCTGGCATGCGCGCCAGATGTCGCCCTCGGCAACCTCGTGCTCCATCAGCACATCACCGGCGCCATTCAGCACCTGCACACGACCCTCGGCCTCAATGCGGAAGGTCTTGTCGTGCGAACCGTACTCCTCGGCCTTCTGAGCCATCAGGCCAACGTTCGGGACAGTGCCCATCGTGGTCGGGTCGAAAGCACCGTTCTTGCGGCAGTCATCGATAACTACCTGGTAGATGCCCGCGTAGGAGGAATCCGGCAGAACAGCCAGCGTATCCTGCGTTTCGTCGTTCTTGTTCCACATCTGGCCGGAGGTGCGGATCATCGCCGGCATGGAAGCGTCCACGATCACGTCGGAAGGCACGTGCAGGTTGGTGATGCCCTTGTCGGAGTTCACCATCGCCAGGTCCGGGCCGTCCGCCAGGGCCTTATCGAAGGCCTCGCGGATCTCTGCGGCACCTTCGACCTCGCCAGCGTCCAGCACATCCAGGATCGCGCCCAGACCGTTCTCGCCGTTCAGGCCAGCGGGCAGCAGCTTGTCGTCGTACTGCTCAAACACATCGGCAAAGTAGGCGCGCACTGCGTGGCCGAACATGATCGGGTCGGAGACCTTCATCATCGTGGCCTTCAGGTGCACGGAGAACAGCACGTCCTCCGCCTTCGCGCGCGCCACCTGAGCCCGGAAGAAGGTGCTGAGGGCGTCGGCACGCATCACGGTGGCGTCAATAATCTCCTTGTCCAGAACCGGCAAGGATTCCTTCAACACCTGCGTCTCACCGTTCGGCTTGACCAGTTGGATGCGCAGCGTGTCGTCACCGTCGATGATGACGGACTTCTCGTTGTGACGGAAGTCGTCTGCCTCCATCGTGGCGACATTCGTCTTGGACTCTGGCGACCACTTGCCCATGCTGTGCGGGTGCTTGCGTGCGAAGCTTTTCACAGCCTTCGGCGCGCGACGGTCAGAGTTGCCCTGGCGCAGAACTGGGTTAACGGCCGAACCCTTCACAGAGTCGTAGCGGGCCTGCGCATCGCGCTCCTCGTCGGTCTGCGGCTCCGCGGGGTAATCCGGCAGGTCGTAGCCCGCCTTCTGCAGTTCCGCGATGGCGGCCTTCAGTTGCGGGATGGATGCCGAAATGTTCGGCAGCTTGATGATGTTCGCATCTGGGGTTTCGGCCAATTCGCCGAGCTCTGCCAGGGCATCGTCCACCTTCTGCTCCGCCGGCAGCACGTCGGAAAACGCGGCCAGGATGCGGGCGGCCAGCGAGATATCGCGGGTCTCCACCTCCACTCCAGAGGTAGAAGCAAAAGCCTCCACGATTGGCTTCAAAGAATAAGTCGCCAAGAGTGGGGCTTCGTCGGTGCGGGTGTAGATGATCTTTGCCATGTGGCGTTCGTCTCCCAGCCTCTAGTTAGTCAGTTGATCTTTTAGTGGTTTACGATCCAAGAATACGGCAAATAGCGAACCCGTGAATGTTACGGGGTTATTGGCCACCGTGCGGCCGGTTTGTGTTTAAAGCTAAAAAATTTTTTTGACGCCTACCCGCCGCACTTTCGCGACCTATCCGTCGCGCTTCCAGCCGCCCGTCAGCCCGCCCAATCAACCCCCGACCAATCGTCCCCCGCCCAATCAACCCCCGAAAGCGAGCGATGCCCGTGAGTCAGACCCGACTGACCAAGCTTCCAACCCGGCGCCCCGTCCCGCGCCAGACAGAAATCTCCACCCGCCACCGCTACATCGCCATGGTCGCTATGGCCCTGGGCGGTTTCGGCATTGGCACCACGGAGTTCGTGGCGATGGGGCTGCTGAACCTCATCGCGGAGGATTTTGCGATCTCCGAAGACCAGGCAGGCCACGTGATCTCCGCCTACGCACTGGGAGTGGTTGTCGGCGCCCCGTTGATCACTACGCTGACTGGTTCCATTCCGCGCCGGCGCTTGGCGCTGTTGCTCACCGCTGCGTTCATCATCGGCAACGGCCTGAGCGTGTTCGCGCATTCCTACTGGTTGCTGATGCTGTCCCGCTTCATCGCGGGCTTCCCACACGGCGCGTACTTCTCTGTCACGGCGCTGATTGCCGCCTCGATGGCGCCTAACGGCAAGCGCGGTAAGGCAGTGGCGTTGACGGGCATGGGGTTGTCCATCGCCACGGTCATTGGCGTGCCGGTGGCTCAGTGGTTGGGCTCTACGTTTGGGTGGAATGCGGCCTTCGCGATGGTCGCGGTCATCGGTATGGTCACCTTCGTTGCTCTGTGGTTCACGGTGCCGCACATGACGTTGATGCCGCGCACGAAGCCGATCACGGAGCTCGGCGCACTGGTGAACTCGCAGGTGCTGATGACCCTCGCCGTGGGCACCGTTGGCTTCGGCGGCATGTTTGCGGTCTATACCTATATCTCTTGGACTTTGACGGAGAATGCGGGCTTCAACGGCGACCTCATCTGGATTCCGCTGATGGTCTACGGCGTGGGCATGGTCATCGGCACCTATATCGGCGGAGTGCTGGCCGACCGCAACCTGGAGTATGCGATCCTGGGCACCCTACTTTCGCTGGTCGTGGTGCTTTCTTCCTTCTACTTCCTGTCCCACAACGCCGTGGCGGGCATCATTAACTTCGGTGTGATCGGCCTGCTGGGTTCCACCCTGGTGCCGAACCTGCAGACCCGCCTGATGGACGTTGCCGGCGATGCGCAGACCCTCGCCGCGGCTCTGAACCACTCTGCGCTGAATATGGCCAATGCGGCGGGTGCGGCGGTCGGCGGCGCGGTTATTGCTGCTGGTTACGGTTATTCCACCCCTGCGCTCGCCGGTGCGGCGATGGCTGCGTGCGGCGCGTTGCTGTGGGTTCCTGCCTATTATTTACGACGCCGTCAGCTTGCGGCCGCCCGCGCGTGAAGTCGGACACTCGAAGGTAAATCGGGCTTAGTAGGGTAGTGCGCATGAAGTCTTTGACCATTGCGACGGTGAACGTCAACGGTATTCGTGCCGCGGCGAAGGTACGGCACGAGGGTAATCGGGGGATCCTGCCCTGGCTGGAGGCCACCCCTGCGGACGTGGTGTTGATGCAGGAAGTGCGCGCCGACGAAAAGCAAACCCGCGCTGCCCTGGAGCCCGTGCTGGGGGAGTGGCACCTGGCGCAGGCGCCGGCCGCCGCCAAGGGGCGGGCGGGCGTGGCCATCCTGTCGCGTTTGCCCCTGCGGGACGTGCAGATCGGCTTCGATGGAAGCGCTGGCGCAGAAGAGTTCGCGGACTCCGGCCGCTACATTGAGGCCACGGTGGATGCCGGGGATCAGCCGGTGCGCGTGGCCTCGCTGTATCTGCCCAGCGGTGCGGCGGGGGCTGAAAAGCAGGACGAGAAGTACCGCTTCCTGGATTCCTTCGGCGAGTACCTGCAAGCGCGCGCTGCACAGGCCGAACAGTCTGAACTGCCTGAGTTAGTTATCGGCGGAGACTGGAACATCTGCCACCGCCGCGAGGACCTGAAGAATTGGAAAACCAACCGCAAGAAGTCCGGCTTCCTGCCGGACGAGCGGGCCTTTATGGACTCGCTGCTGGGAACCTTCCCGGATGAGGCGACCCAGGTTTCCGACGATCAGGATGCCGGACGCAATGGCAACCCGGCTGGGGTGGCTGGCGATTTCTTCGGCGCAGTGGAATACGCGCCGGGCGCAGCCGCACAGGCCCGCCTGGCCACCGGCGCCGCCGCGGAGCCGCACTACTTCGACGTGATGCGCCGCGTACTGCCCGACCAGGCCGGGCCGTATTCCTGGTGGACCTACCGCGGTCAGGCCTTTGACACCGACGCAGGCTGGCGTATCGACCTGCAGGTGGCAACAAAGGGGATGCTCGACCGGGCGCTGCGCGCGAACAAGGTGTGGGTCGACAAGGCCGCGGCCTATGACCAGCGCTGGTCGGATCACTCGCCAGTGCTGGTGGAGTACGCATGCTAACCGTCCTCTACGTCCTGGGGCTTACCGCCGAGTCGATGACGGCGGCGTTGGCTGCGGGACGGCAGCGGATGGACATGTTCGGCGTCATGCTCATCGCCGCCGTGACCGCCTTCGGTGGCGGTACGGTGCGTGACATGCTGTTCGGCCACTACCCATTGCGCTGGGTGGACGAGCCAATCTTCCTGGCGATCGTGCTCATCGCCGCGTTGGTAACGGTGCTGGCGAGCTTCCTGATGGACTACTTCCGCACCATCTTCCTGGTGCTGGATGCAGTGGGTCTATCCACCTTCGCCCTGCTCGGCGCACAGGTGGCGTTGGAGATGGGGCATAGCCCTCTGATCGTTGTGGTGTCCTCCGTGGTGACGGGAGTTTTCGGCGGCGTGCTGCGCGACATCCTCTGCGACCGAGTGCCGCTGGTGTTTAACGAGGAGCTCTATGCCTCTATCGCCATCCTCGTGGCCGTGATGTACATGAGCATGCTCCACTTCAATCTGGACGAGACGATTGGCAGCCAGTTCGTCATTATCATCTGCCTGGTCTTTGCCTTCGGCCTGCGACTATTGTCGATTTTCTACCGCATTTCCCTGCCCGTTTTCGAATACCAAGAGCGCGAATATGTGCGCGATCCCGCCGGGCGGCTGACCATGTGGGCACTCAACAAGGCCGGTGTGCGTCGCCGAGAGATGCGCCGGCGCAGCCTGGGGGCTCCACGTGCCCCGAAGGACAAAAAGGGGCAGAAGAAGCGGCGAAACGAAAACCGGTTTGAACTGGTCGATCGGGGGGAGTTTGAGTACGAGGACGATGGGGCGTCACTAAACCCGCCCACAGAACCCGACAACCGTGACGAGTAAGGTTACCTACTATGAACCAACCTGCGAAGAAACAGCGCGTCGTCTCCGGCCTGCAGCCGACCAGCGATTCCTACCACCTGGGCAACTACCTGGGTGCCGTCAAGCAGTTCATTGAGCTGCAGGAAGACTACGAGACTTTTTATTTCATCCCCGACCAACACGCCATCACCGTGCCCGGCTACAACCCGAAGGACCTGCGCAAGCGCACCCTTGCGGGCGTGGCACAGCTGCTGGCGTTGGGCATCGACCCGGAGCGCTCCACCCTTTACGTCCAATCCCACGTGCCGGAGCACACGCAGCTGGCATGGGTTCTGATGTGCATCACCGGCGACGGTGAAGCACGCCGCATGACGCAGTTCAAGGACAAGTCGGCAAAGCAGGGCGGCGACAATACGACCTCCGGCCTGTATGCCTACCCGATGCTGATGGCTGCGGACATCCTGCTGTACCGCCCGCACCTGGTTCCGGTGGGCGAGGACCAACGGCAGCACCTGGAGCTCACGCGCAACCTCGCGGAGCGTTTTAACTCCCGCTACAAGAAAACCTTCGTGGTGCCCGAGGGCTTCATCCCCGAAGGCGCGGCGAAGATCTACGACCTGCAGAACCCCACTGCCAAGATGTCGAAGTCCACGGACAATCCCAAGGGTCTGATTAACCTGTTGGACGACCCGAAGGTCTCCGCCAAGCGCATCCGCTCTGCCGTGACCGACAACGACGGTGAGATCCGCTACGACAAGGAAAACAAGCCGGGCGTATCGAACCTGCTGGTCATCCAGTCCGCCCTGGGGGACAAGAGTATCGACGAGCTGGTGGAGGGGTACCAGAAGGCCGGCTCTGGATATGGTGACCTGAAGAAGGACACCGCCGAGGTGCTGGAGGCATTCTGCTCCCCGCTGCGCCAGCGCTACGACGAATACATGGCGGACCCCGCGGAGCTGCACCGCATCCTCGCTAGTGGTGCAGAGCGAGCCCGCGAGATCGCGTCGAAGACCATCGAGCAGGTCTACGAGCGCGTGGGCTTCTTGGCAGAACAGTAAGGCAACAGTAAAGCGCGCCCGCGCCCGCCGTGCTTTACTAATGTGAGAATCTTCGAGACGAGACGACCGGAAGGAAGGGCCGTCCCCTTGGCGACCACCGATCCTGATAAGAAAAACCTGGATAACTACGGCGTGGAGCGATCCCGCAAAGACGATCCAGGTCCGCTGGATAAGTACCGCGAGAAGTGGCCGTGGCTAGACCACGTGCTGCGGATGCAGGATCGGTACACCGAACAGGGCGGCAACCAGTATGCCGCGGGCATCACCTACTTCTCTGTGATGACCATCTTCCCGCTGATGATGCTGGTGCTGGCCGTCATGGCCATGATTCTGGCCGGCAACGAAAAGCTGCTGAACGAGGTCATGGACAAGGTCGCCACCATGGGCGACGGCAACATGGGCGAGGTTCTGCAGACCATCATCGAGCAGTCCATTGAGCAGCGTAAGTCCGTGTTCTCCATCGGTCTGCTGCTGGCGCTGTGGACGGGGCTGGGATGGATCGCCCACCTGCGCCTGGGCGTATCCGAGATGTGGAAGGTCTCCGGCAAGGCCGATGGTTTCGTCTCTGGCAAGGTCAAGGACCTGATCGGCCTGCTGGGACTGCTGGTTTCCCTGATCGGCGCCTTCGCCATCACCACCGTTGGTAACTCCGGGCTGACCACCCAGCTGCTGGACATGGTTGGGCTGTCGGACGTCCCGGGTATCCGCTACATCACCTTCGCGGTGGCGCTGCTGGTGGCCTTGATCGCTAACTTCTGCGTGTTCTTCTGGATGATTCTTTACTTGCCGCGCACCAAGGTGCCACGCGGTTCCGCAGTGAAGGCGGCCATCATTGGCGCGGTTCTGTTCGAGGTGTTCAAGCAGTTCGCAACCATGTTCTTCTCTAAGGCACTTTCCAACCCGGCCGGTGCCGCCTTCGGTCCGGTCATCGGTGTGATGGTGCTGATGTACTTCATTTGGCGCATCCTGTTGTACTGCTCCGCATGGGCCGCTACTACGCCGGAATCCCTGGCTAACCTGCGCCCCGATGCACCCCCGGCCGCGGTTATTCGCGTGCGCCAGGAGGTACGTAGCGGAAGTACGGACGCCAGCCGCGCTGGCCTGCTGGGCGTAGGAGCTGCCGCCGGCGTAGTCGTCGGCGGGTTGGCCTCCAAGATTTTCCGCCGCTAGTTGCCCCCCGGCTCCGCTAGCGCCGGACGCGCGGGCAGCTAGGATCGTTAACCATGATTGACTCTGACATCATCGCGTCCCTGCCCAAGGTAGAACTCCACGATCACCTCGACGGCGGCGTGCGCCCCGCAACGCTGGTCGAGCTGGCCGAGAAGATCGGCTACGAGCTGCCTACCACCGACCCGGTAGAGCTGGAAAAGTGGTTCTACGAGGCAGCGAACTCGGGCGACCTGCCGACCTACCTGACGACCTTCGACCACACCACCGCCGTCATGCAGACTGTCGAAGGGCTGGTGCGAATCACCCGCGAGGCTGTCGAGGATCTGGCCGCGGACAATGTGTGCTACGCCGAGTTGCGCTACGCCCCCGAGCAGCACCAGGCGGATGGCCTGTCCCTGCAGCAGATCGTCGAGGCTACTGTGCAGGGTGTGAAGGAAGGCGAGCGTCTGGTCGCCGAGCAGGGCGGTCGCATTCACGTTCGCCTCATCCTCTGCGCTATGCGCCACGCGGATCGTTCCGAGGAGATCGCGCAGCTGACCGTCGATAACTACGGTGAACACACCCCGGGCGAGGGCTACGTCGTCGGCTTCGACATCGCCGGCGCGGAGGACGGCTTCCCGCCGTCGAAGCACGCTGCCGCCTTTGACCTGCTGCGCCGTAATCTTGTTCCTTTCACCATTCATGCGGGTGAGGCCGCGGGTGTGGACTCTCTTCGTGACGCCCTAGCGCAGGGTGCCCGGCGTATCGGTCACGGCGTGCGCGTCTACGAGGACTTTAATGCCACCATGAGCGGTATCGAGTTGGGACAGGTGGCCCGCTTCATGCGCGACCAGCGCATCGCCCTGGAGATCTGCCCGACCTCCAACACACAGACGGGTATCTGCGATGACGTGGCCGAGCACCCCTTCGGTCTGCTGTACGAGATGGGCTTCTTCTGCACGGTGAACACGGACAACCGGCTGGTTTCTGGCACCACCATGTCCCGCGAGTTCGAGCTGCTGGCCGAACACTGCGACCTGGAGCTGTGGCAGTTGCTGGAGCTCACGAACAACGCTCTGCAGGTGGCCTTCTGCGATGAGTCCTTGCGAGAGGATCTGGAGCGCAACGTGTTGTATCCGGCCTATGCCGAGATCGGCAACAGCCTGCCCGACGAGGCGATGGGCGAGGCAGTGGATGCCGAAGGTGCCGAGTTCTCCAACGGCATGCAGCGTCTGCACGGCCACGGTCAGCTAAGTGCTGCGGGCGCCGACGCGGGGCAGCAGGATATTGAGCTGTCGATGGAGAACCTGAAGGCGGAGCTGGAGGAGCTAGGCCTGAGCCTGGATGATGACGATGCCGACGAAGGCACGGGTGCAAGCGAGGACGGCGAGCAAACCTCCAGCTAGACCCATCTGAATGCTTTAAGTTCGCCCTCTAGCGGTTGGGTTCTGCCCCTGTGAACTGGCAAAATGCTCTGCATGGCGAATTCTGAAAGCATTCTGCGCAACCCCCGCGGCCTCCGCCGAATGGTGGCCCTGCTGGTTGTGATCTGCACGGGCGCAGCCCTCACCGCATGCTCGGAGACCGGCGGTCGCCCGCGCGGTGGCGCTTCCGGCGACGGCGGCGGGGGAGTGGATACCCCACGGTACACGGTGGCTATGGTCAGCCACGGTGCCCCCGGCGATACCTTCTGGGATCTCGTCCGCGCGGGCGCGGAGGATGCCGCCAAAAAGAACAACCTGGAGCTGCGCTATAGCTCTTCCCCACAGGCTCCCGACCAGGCGAACCTGGTGCAAAACGCCATCGACTCCCACGTCGACGGTCTGGCTCTGACCATGCCCACCGCCGAGGCTCTGGGGCCGGTCGCCAAGCGCGCGGTCAAGGAGGGCATCCCCGTGGTCGGCCTGAACTCGGGAATGGACCACTACAAGAAGTACGACCTCAGCGCATTCTTCGGCCAGGACGAGTCCGTCGCCGGTGAGCGCGCCGGCCAGCGCCTGGCGAAGGACGGCGCCAAGAAGGTGCTGTGCGTCATCCACGAGCAGGGAAACCCCAGCCAGGAAGCCCGCTGCGCAGGTATCAAGAAGGGGCTGGGCGGCGGCTCTGTGGAGAACCTCTATGTCAACGGCATGGACCTCACCAGCGTGCAGTCCACCGTGCAGGCGAAGCTGGCGCAGCAGAAGGACATCGACTGGGTCATGGGCCTGGTCGCTCCCGTTGCACTGACCGCGGTGCAGGCAAAGGAACAGTCCGGCTCCGACGCAAAGATCTCCACCTTCGACACCAACGCGGAGCTTGTCGCCGCGATCAAGAAGGGCACCATCGAGTGGGCCGTTGACCAGCAGCCCTACCTGCAGGGCTACATGGCCATCGATGCTCTCTGGCTGGCCAAGCGCAATGGCTCCACCGTCGGTGGCGGCCAGCCGGTGCTGACCGGCCCGTCGTTCGTGGATAAATCCAACGTGGACACGATCGCGGAGGCGGCAAAGGCAGGGCTGCGATGAAGGCGATGAACGTGCTCAAGCGCCCCGAGTTCACCTCCGTCCTCGGCGCGGTGCTGATCTTCGCGCTGTTCATGATCGTCGCCCCGTCGTTCCGCTCCTTCGACGCGTTCTCCACGGTGCTGTACGCCAGCTCCACGATGGGCATCATCGCCCTGGCCGTGGGGCTGCTGATGATCGGCGACGAGTTCGACCTGTCCTCCGGCGTGGCTGTCACCACCGCCGCCCTGGCCGCCACGATGTTGAACTACAACTTCTGGCTGAACTCCTGGGTGGGCGTGTTCCTTTCCCTCCTGATCGCCCTGGCCATCGGCGCTTTCAACGGAATCATGGTGATGCGCACCGGCATTCCGTCGTTCCTTATTACTCTCGCCGCGTTTCTGATGCTGCAGGGCGTCAACCTGGCAGTGACCAAGTTGGTCACCGGGCAGGTCGCGACCCCTTCGATCGCCGACATGGAAGGCTTCGAATCCGCCAAGGCGGTCTTTGCCTCCTCGGTGGATATCTTCGGGGTGCAGGTCAAGACGATTGTTTTCTGGTGGCTGCTCTTCGTGGCCCTGGCCAGCGTGTTGCTGTTTAAGACGCGCTTCGGCAACTGGATCTTCGCCGTCGGCGGTGATGCCGAGGCCGCCCGCGCCACCGGCGTTCCCGTTCGTCGTGTGAAGGTGATCCTGTTCATGTTCGTCGGCTTCGCCGCCTGGTTCGTGGGCATGCACAACCTCTTCGCTTTCGATTCGATCCAGGCCGGGCAGGGTGTCGGCAACGAGTTCCTCTACATCATCGCCGCAGTCATCGGCGGCTGCGCGCTGACGGGCGGGCGCGGCACTGCCATCGGCACTGCCATTGGTGCGCTGATCTTCGGCATGACGAACCAGGGCATTGTCTACGCGGGGTGGAACCCGGATTGGTTCAAGTTCTTCCTCGGCGCGATGCTGCTGTTTGCGGTGCTCACCAACAACTCTGTTTCGAAGTTCACGTCTGGGGGTCGTAGCTAAATGTCTTCTTCTATTGACGCCACCCCGATCATCAGCCTCCGCAATGTGGCCAAGGACTATGGCGACGTCCACGTGCTGAAGGACATTGACCTGGATATCTACCCGGGTAAAGTGACCTGCATCCTGGGCGATAACGGCGCGGGCAAGTCCACGCTCATCAAGATCCTCGCCGGGCGGCACAAGCACACCAGTGGCGAGGTGCTGGTCGACGGCGAAGAGGTCCATTTCAATGGGCCGAAGGATGCTCTAGACAAGGGCATTGCCACCGTGTATCAGGACCTGGCCGTGGTCGGTCAGATGTCCGTGTGGCGGAACTTCTTCCTCGGCCAGGAGCTCACCGGACGCTTCGGCATGTTGCGTGCTGACGAGATGCGCCGGATTGCCGCCGAAGAGCTGGAGAAGATGGGTGTGCACCTGGACGATGTCGAGGTGCCCATCGCCAACCTTTCCGGTGGCCAGCGGCAGGTCGTGGCCATTGCTCGCGCTGTGTACTTCGGTGCGCGAGTGATCATTCTGGACGAACCCACCGCAGCGCTGGGCGTCAAACAATCGGGTATGGTGCTGCGCTTCGTTAAGGCTGCCGCCGAGCGCGGGGTAGGCGTGGTGCTGATTACCCACAACCCTCACCATGCGTATCTGGTGGGTAGCCACTTCGTGCTGCTGAATATGGGGGAGAGGTCCCTGGACGCGGATTACTCCGAGGTCACGCTGGAACAGCTGACGCTGGAGATGGCCGGCGGGGGCGAATTGGATTCCCTCAACCACGAGCTGCGTGACCTGGGTTAAGCTTCTACTTCGTATCGGTGGAAGACGGCGGTAAGCAAAGGGGAGTGTTAACCTTCGGCGTAGATAACGATGGTCCAGCATTCCTGGGCCTGGACGTAATGTCGAAATAGGCCAGAATTTTAGATGAGCAACGAGAACTGGAACAGTTGGAACAACTATTACCCGTCGGCGACAGAATCGCAGCAAGCGAAGGAGACATCGCCGTGGGTCTATTCCATCGTGGCGATTGCAGTGATGGCGTTTCTGGTTGGCGTTAGCTTGGCGGCTTTTGCCATCTTGGGGAACAACAAAGATGATGGCGGTGAAAGCGCCGCCCCTGGGGATTCCACGCAGAGTTCAAGCACCGTGGCCGCGAAGTCTACAGAGCCTGCTGGAACAAATGAGTCCTCAGATGAGGCCACAGAATCCACCGAGTCTTCTGCGCCCTCGGGATCGCACAGCAGCGAAGAATCCACTGCGGCGCCGAAGACGCCGAACCCCGATGCCCCCGGAGGCTCTAGCGCAGGCGCGGGCTACAAACTCAGCAGCCACGGCTGGGAGGGGAGCCCCGCGTATTGCAACGCAGATGACGAGTGGCTCTACGCAGCTTACGGGGACGGCGATTATGTGGTGGTCTGCCAGGTAGGACGTTCCGGGGATTATTATTACCGCGGCGATGTGGGCGGGCATGAAATGGAGAAGGACGTGGATATGTCCTTTGCCGATCCGGCCCGGGGGAGCTATCGCGTACCTGTCGGCGGGGGAACGCGAATCGAGATCAACCAAAAGAGCCTGAAGGTTTTCGAAGACGGCAAACTGGCCAGCGATGTTAGGTTCGATGCATACTTTGTGGGCAACTCCTAGGCCTCTCAGCCCGAGGTTTCTTTTTGCTTTAGGTAGCCGGGTTGGTAGCTAAATGTCATAATGAGGCGGTTCGTAAACGCAGAATTTTTCGCAGCCAATAGTAGGGAGTGCGCATATGAATAACCCCAACCCTTATGGACAGCCAGGGCCGAACCCTGGTCCTAATCCGGGTAACCAGAACTCTTATCCGCAGCAGCAGCCACAGGGCCAGTTCGGCCAGCCGAACCAGTTCGCGCAGCCGGGATCGCAGGGGCCAAAGGGGCAATCTCTGCAGTGGAATCAGATCAGCGCGATTGTCGCCGGTGTAGCCGCGCTCCTGGTGGTGCTCTTCAGCTCCTTCAGCTGGGTTGCGATGGAGATTACCTACAACGAGAACAAGGGGAAGGTCGGCCTGAATGGTTGGGGTCGTGTCTCTGCCGATGTCATCCAGGGGACTGCTGGAGATCCCGGCAAGCTGGAATCAGAGGTTGGTAAGTCCGGGTTGGGCTTGTTTTTCACTATCCTCGTCGTAGGACTGTTGATCGCCGCGGCAGTAATGCTGTGGCTAAAGGTTCAGCCCCGAGTTGCTGCATTCCTGGGCATTGGCGCAGGCGCCCTACACCTCATTTGGGCAGTGTGGAACCTCGTTGACTTCAATGGCGAACTGAAGGAAGCCAAGGATGCGCTGGAGAAGCAGAAGGCGCTGTATGGGAATCTGGGGTCGTCGGCACAAATGGATTTGAATGTGGACGGTGGACCGCAGTTTTGGGTATTCCTGACGATCCTTCTTGCTCTGGCCATTATCGCCGCAGGCGTGCTGGTGATTGTGAGATTCGGTAACCAGATGAATGGTTCCGCTCAGCCCAACCAGTTCGGTCAGCCAGGTCAGTTTGGCCAGCCTGGTCAGTTCGGTCAGCCGGGCCAGCCGGGCCAGCCCAACCAGTTTGGTCAGCCAGGTCAGTTCGGCCAGCCAGGCCAGCCCAACCAGTTCGGCCAGCCGGGCCAGTCCAACCAGTACGGTCAGCCAGGCCAGTAATTAACTTCTCGCATCAAAAGAGCTCGCCAGCCGAAGCTGGTCGAGCTCTTTTGTTCTTTTGACCTAGAAGCGCGTGAAGCGCTTAATCAGGCCGTCCTCCAGGGCTTTCCAGCCCTTGGCTTCTTCGTCGAAAGGTGCAGACGGCTGCGCGTCCGACGGGGATCCCAGCATGTAGGCCAGGTAGTTCTGCAGTTTCGGATAGCTCAGCAGAATCTTGTTTACGCCGTCGTCTCCGGCCCAGTCTGCGGCATCCGCCAGCAGCTCGTAGGCCTGGCCCAGCTGGTCGGTATCCACCGCGTCGATGGATTCCGCGATATCGTCGCGCAGACCGGCGAAGGAGTACTGGTTCGAGTCGTGCACCGTGACCTCCAGCTCGCCAGCGTTCGCGGCACTGACAAGGTCGCCCCAAGTATCCAGCTCTTCGAGGTCGTGATCGTGGGCGTCAATAAGCCACCGCACCAGAGCCCGAGAGTTCGGGAAGGTATTGATCTCCCCGTGGCGCCCCAGGAAGCGCGGCTTGTCGCCGACGTAGCAGCGCAGGGTGTAAACGTACTGGCCGTTCAGGCTAACGCGGATCGGGTCGATGCCGGCTTCCGCCCAGATCGTCTTGTCGTAGGGATCGACGTCCTCGCCGTCCTTGGACTCCGCCGCTGCTGCCGCCTCGGCTTCCTTTTCCTTCTGGCGCTTGTCGCGGGCTTCCTTTGCCTCGTCGATCTTCTCCTGTGCCTTTTCTACCTTGTCCTCATCGACCTCGGGCTCGCTCAGGTGCTCTTCGACGTCGTCGAGCATGCCCTTCCAACGATCCAGCACGGTGCGACCGACGCCCGACCACTCCTCCAGGCCATTCTGGGACTGGTAGTGGTCCGGTCCACGGCGGACGTTATCCAGAATGGAATACGAGTGGAACCAGTTGTTAACGCTCTTTAGCCCCAACACGTTGCCCATGGAGCGCAGAAGATCGAAGCCACGGGCGACAGCCGTCGTCGATTCATAGCCGGGGCGCTGAGCCAACTTGCGGGGAACCTCGATCAGGTTGATCTTGCCGGCGCGGGAAGGGACGACGTTCGTCGGCAGGTCAGCCTTGAACTGCGACCACTTCGGGTGCTCGGCCAGCTCATTGCGGCCGCCGTCCTCTAGGAAGGCCAGCAATTTGGCTGGGGACTCAAAGACGAAAATGTCATCGTCGTCGCCCAGGAAGCCCTGCCAGCGTTCCCCCTTAACCAGCCAGTTCGGAGCCCACAGGGTGTACCAGGTGCCACTGACGGTCTCTACCTCTACGGCGACGATGCCGTTTCCATATGTCCTCATGCCATTATCTGCTGCCATGGCTAGGCATTCTACTAGGTTAGTCCGACGACTGTTCAGGTCGTCTGGTGCGTAGCTCGTTCGTCAACACAGCCGGCACCGTTTTCGGCATTTCTCCTAGAAACTGCGCCGCCAGATATTCGCGGGGCGGGGGAGTGCTGACGATGCGCGCTAATCCACTGCCATGGGAAGGTCCGTTGATCAGTGACATGTTCTTTGCTCCTTATGTTTTAGTCGGTCTCAGTCAGTACTAGTTAGTCTCAGGCAGCCGTCGGTCGGTAAAAGCCCCTGAAAGCCATTCCACTGTTTTCCTGCCGGATTGGGCTGATTTGCACCGGATCTCCAGCCTCGATCATGTGCTGGGAATCCACCACCATTGCTACGTGTCCATCCCATACAGCCAGGTCGCCCGCCTGCACCGCCGAACGTGCGATCTGTGGTCCTACCGCTTGCTCGTTGGAGGTGCGGGGTAGATCCACCCCTGCCTGCTGATAGGCCCACTGCACCAGCCCGCTGCAGTCCAGCCCTTTGCCCGGCACTGTTCCGCCCCATTGGTACGGCGTGCCGAGCGCAGTTTTCGCCGCCGCTACCGCAGCGGAGGCCTGGGAGGTGGGGGCAGAAGCCGGGGCTTTGGCCTCGTGCGCTGCAGGGGTCATCTCCGGAACCGTATCCGGGTTCCGCACAGGCAGACGCTCTGGAATCTGCTCCCGCTTCACCTTGTTCACGTCTGTCGTAAGCCCTCGCAGTTCGTCTTCCAAGGTATGCATGCGATCCTCGGCCCGCCCTATGTGCCGCAGCACCACGGGAAACGCAGCTCCCAGGGCGTTGACCCACCCGATTGGTCCCGCCGCACCGCTGCCCGCGACCGCCTGGCCAACCTCCCGCACACAGTCGTTCAGAATCCCGCCCAGATCCTTGATAGCCCGCCCGACGGCCTGTGCAGCCTGGCCCGCCAACTTGTCTAATGCCCCACCTGCTCCCAGCGCAGTCGAAACCGCCTTGGCCACCGAATCCAGGGAATGGTGCACGTTCCCGCCACCGCGTCCCTGCAGGGCAGCGGCCGCGAGGTTCCCCAGCCCCTCCAGCCCACTGACCCCGGCCGCACTGGCACTTGCACCCGGACTAAAAGGGGAGGGAATCGCCGCAACGAGGGGCGCGACCAGCCCCGCAATATCCAACATCTCAGACCTCCATCAGCCCGCCGAAGGCTTTGGAAAAAGTACTTTCATGCCCGTCGAGTACGCGATCTATGCTGGCCAGCGCGAATGTGGCGTCATTAAAATAGCTATCCGCATCCCGCAGCAACCCCTCGTGGGCGTCCCGCGCCGCAGTCAGCGCGCGCAGAAAATCTCCCAATGCAGGAGGCGCTACCGCCCCCAGGGTGCCGTGCAGCGCCGTAGTGCGGCCCTGCAGCGACGTACCCACGGCTTCGGTGCGCCCCTTCAACAACCCCACCAGCTCTGGATCGGCCCGCAACGTATCGCCCATACCCTCGTCCCCCTGAGGCATAGAAACCCTCCCCAAATAATCGCTCAGAACAGTTAGACTCAGTAGCGCATCAAAAGGTTCAATCGGGGATCAACTAATGTGGGGAACCATGGAAATTCAGGTGGTCAATCATCCGCTCGTCGCCTCTCGCCTCAGCATCATGCGCGACAAGAAAACCAATAACGCACAGTTCCGCGCCGCACTGTCTGACCTTGGCGCCATGCTGATCTACGAAGCCTCGGCTGATCTGATGGTCGAGAACTTCGAGGTAGAAACCCCCGTCGCTACAGCCACGGGCGCGCGACTGGAAAAGCCCCCGATCATCGTGCCCGTCATCCGCGCAGGCCTAGGCATGATCGACCCGGCGCTGTCCATGATCCCCGACGCGCAGGTCGGGTTCATCGGCATGGCTCGCGACGAAACCACGCACGAGCCCGTGCCCTACTTGGAGGCTCTGCCCCAGGATCTGCGCGACCAGCCGGTGTTCCTAGTAGACCCGATGCTGGCCACCGGCGGCTCGCTGCTGCACGCCATCCGCCTGCTGGAGGGTCGCGGCGCCAACGACATCACCTGCGTGTGCATGGTCTCTGCTCAGCCGGGCGTGGATGCTCTGCTCACGGCCAAGGTCGGTGTGCGCAAGCTCGTTACCGCAACGATCGACCCCGACCTGAACGAGGCCGCCTATATCGTCCCGGGCCTGGGCGATGCCGGCGACCGCCTATACGGCCCCCGAAACATCGACCTGTAGGCGCTCCAACAGCGCCTCCACGGCCTGCGCGTCGGCCCCCGGCTCCGCGCTGACCTCCAGGTAGAACTTCGCCTTCGGCTCCGTGCCCGAGGCCCTGGCGACCACGCGCACTGCCAAGTCCGCCGAGTGTCCGACCAGCCGCACGCCGTCGGTGCGATTGCCGGCGGAATCCTCAATCGGTCCGGCCTGTACAGCCACGCCCGCCAGCTCCGCCGGTGGGTTCTTCGCCCAGCGCGCAATCAGCTCGCCTGCTTGCTCCGCACTGTCGAATCGCGCGCTGACCTGCGCAGTTCTGAACACTCCATAGGTTGCTTCGATGTCGTCCAGCTCTGCGCCCAGGTCCGCCTCGGCCGCCCAGGCCGCCGCGATCAGCGCCGTTGCAATGCCGTCCTTGTCCGCCACGATGTGCGGCGCCGGTGCCGTGCCGATCGCTTCCTCGTAGGCAAAGGCCAGTTCGCCGGGCCGACCATGAGCCGCCCGCGCAAGGTTCTTAAAGCCCGTCAGCGTCTCCACGTAGTCCCATCCCTCGGCGCGCGCCATGCGCCCGAGCAGTTGCGAACTCACCACCGTCGTTGCCACTACCGGTTTGTTCCTTGTGGACGCCCCTACGCCCGCCAACACCCGGCGCGCCAGCAAGGGGCCGGCCTCGTCCCCGCGCAGCATGCGGTAGTCACCATCGGCGCGTTTCAATCCCAGCATGCAGCGGTCGGCGTCCGGATCCAGGGCAATCAGCAGATCCGCGTCGATGGCGCGTGCTTCTTCCAACAGCGCGTCGGTCGCGCCGGGCTCCTCCGGGTTGGGGAACTCCACGGTCGGGAAGTTGGGATCCGGCCAGCGCTGCGAGGCGACTGTGTGGACGTTGCCGAAGCCGTTCTCCCGCAGCGCCCACTCCATAGCGTTGCCGCCCACACCGTGCAGAGGCGTGTACAGGATCTTCAGCTTGCGGCGTGGCGCCAGCTCGTCCTGGCGACCGGTCGCCACCAGCTTGCTGAGATCGGAGACATAGCCGGAGACGGCTGACAGGTCCACGGATTTCGCCTCGGAACGGGGGATCGCGGCCGCGTCGGTGGGCTGGGCAGCAATGTGCTCTTCGATTTGGCGGTCGGCGGGGGAGACCAGCTGCGAGCCGCCGTCCAGGTACAGCTTGTAGCCATTGTCCTGTGCCGGGTTGTGCGAAGCCGTGATCTGCACGCCCACATCCATCCTCCGGGAGCGCACCAGCCACGCCAGTACTGGGGTGGGGGCTGGCTCCGCGATGAGGGTGACCTCGAAGCCCGCGCCGGCGAAGGTTTCCGCGGTGGCACGCGCCAGGGCGTGGGAGCCGTAGCGGGCGTCATAACCAACGGCTGCACGAAAGACCCCGTCGGCGCGCAAGGGGCGCTTCCGCTCCTTGAGCCACGCGGCCACACCGGCGGTGGCGCGGGTGGCGGTGGCCACGTTCATCTCGTTGTCGCCGGGGCCGACCTTTGCGCGCAGCCCGGCGGTGCCGAACTTCAGTTCGCTCATAGGCTGTTCACCAGCTCGCCCAGCAGCTTGCCCATGTCGCTGGCGGCATCCTTACCTGCTTGCAGAACCTCCTCGTGGTTCAGCGCTTCCCCGGTCATGCCGGCGGCCAGGTTCGTGACCAGCGAGATTCCCAGCACCTCTACTCCGGCCTCTCGTGCGGCGATGGTCTCGTACACCGTGGACATGCCAACCAGCCCGGCGCCCAGGGTGCGCAGCATGTGGATCTCTGCAGGGGTTTCGTACTGTGGGCCGGGCATCATCGCGTACACGGCTTCGCGCATGCCGGGGCGCAGCTGCTGCACCTTCGCGCGGAGCTCGGGACTGTAGGCATCCACCAGGTTGACGAAGTTCGCTCCTGTCAGGGGAGTCTTCGCGGTGAAGTTAATATGGTCGGCGATCAGCACCGGCTCTCCCACGCGCATGCCCTCGGTCAGGCCGCCGGCGGCGTTGGTCAGAACTACCGTCTTCACGCCCGCCGCAGCGGCGGTGCGTACTGCGTGGGCGGTGCGCCACAACTCGTGCCCCTCGTAGGCGTGGGTGCGTCCCAACAGCACCAGCACGTTGCGGCCGCCGATCTTTCCGCTGCGCACCGTCCCGCCGTGACCTTCCGCGGTGGGGGCCAGGAAGCCCGGCAGCTCCGCCATCGGGAATTCCTGTAGGTCCTCCGCGCCTTCGCACAGCACGTCGGCTGCGGGGCGCCAACCGGAACCGAGCACCACCGCGCAGTCGTAGGAGTCCAGTCCCGTACGCTCCTTCAATGCCTCCGCAGCGTCCGCAGCCAGTTGATAAGGGTCTTGGTATGCAGTCATGCCAATCAAGAGTACCGCAGGCGCTAGACTGAATAAGTCAGTCGAAGGAAGAGGGACGTGAGTAGGCAAGTGCAAGACGGCACACTAGAACACAGCGCACACTCTGTTGCCAAGTTCGTGCAGAACTGGACGCGGGACAATGTCCAGAGAGTTGTGGACTGGCGCCGTCACCTGCACCGCAACCCCGAGCTTTCCCACATGGAAACGGAGACCACGCGCTTCCTCGCCCAGGAACTAGAGCGCGCCGGGTTGCAGCCCGTTGCCTTGCCTTCCACGGGGCTCATCGCGGACATCGGTCCGGTCGGTGCTCCGCGCATCGCCTTCCGCGGGGATATCGACGCGCTGCCGCTGCAGGAGGTCACGGGGCTGGACTTCGCCTCCGAGAACCCCGGGGTCATGCACGCCTGCGGTCACGACATCCACACCACGGTCGTGTTGGGGTTGGCCGTCGCCCTTGCTGAGTTTGTTGACGCCCACGGCGAGGATGCCCTAGGGATTCAGGTGCGCTTCATCTTCCAGCCCGCGGAGGAAGTCATGGACGGTGGCGCGGTGGACGTGATCGAGGCAGGCGCGCTGAACGGCGTGTCCCGGATCTTCGCCCTCCACTGCGAGCCGAAGCTGCGCGCAGGTGAGATTGGCGTGCGCACTGGTGCTATCACCTCTGCCAGCGACGTGGTGGAGATCATCCTGCGCGGCCACGGTGGGCACACCTCCCGGCCGCACCTGGCGGCGGATCTGGTGTACACCGCGGGGCTGATTGCCTCGCAGCTGCCCGGATTGCTGTCGCGCACCGTCGACCCGCGCACCGGCACCGTGTTGACCTTCGGTGCGATCAACGGTGGCTCGACATTCAACGCAATGCCCCAGGAAGTACGCCTGCTGGGTACGTTCCGCACGGCCGAGGTTGGAGTGTGGCGTCGTGGTGAAGAAACGTTGCGTGAACTGCTAGAGCACCTGGTGGCACCTACCGGGGCGCAGCTCGAGATGCGCTACACCAAGGGCGTGCCGCCGGTGATGAACGACGACGTGTCCACCGCCGCGCTGGCGCAGGCCGTCAACGACGTGGACCCGAACGCCCTCAAGGAGGCCCCGCAGTCCACTGGTGGCGAGGACTTCAGCTGGTACCTGGAGCACGTTCCGGGCTCCATGGCGCGACTGGGCGCGTGGAATGGCAAGGGGGAGCGGCCTGACCTGCACCAGCCGGACATCATCTTCGACGAGCGTGCCCTGGGCATCGGCATCCGGCTGTTCGCCGGGGTTATTGACCAGTTCCGTTAAGGCGCTTCTGCGCGAACTTCATCGCGCTGCTGGTTAGCTGGTGGGTGCGCTGCCTGCGTTCGAACTTCCACTGGGCCTGCTGGGCGCGCTGCTGCCGATCACGGTGCTGAGCAGCAGGCCGAGGCGGACATTGCGGCCGCTACGGTACAGGCGGTCGATTTCGCGGGCAGAGTAGTAGGGAACCAGCTCTCGGGAGGCCTCCAGCTTGGGAAGGTCGGAAAAGATCTGCTCCAGTTCGCCTTCGGATACTGCGGCGGTGGCTTGCTGCACGCGCTCCTCGTACTCCGTCATGGTGAGGCGACCGTCGGCAAAGTGCTCTCCGAGGGTGCTGATCGCGTTACTGCGGTCGACGTCGGAGATGCGGATGTGCCTACGAGACGGTTCGTTCATACTCCTAACCGTATCACTAGCGGGCTAGCCGTCGAACCAGTCGAAAGTGCGCTCTACTGCGCGCTTCCATTTCGCGTACGCAACTTCGCGCTCCTGCGGGTCGCCTGCGGGGAAGTAGGTCTTTTCCTCCTGCCACAACGACTTAAGCTCTTCGAGGTCTTGGTAGAAGCCTACCGCCAGGCCGGCGGCGTAGGCCGCGCCGAGGGCGGTGGTCTCCGATACCTCCGGAACGGTCACGGGTACTTCCAGCTGGTCGGCCTGGAACTGCATCAATAGCGAGTTCACGACCATGCCGCCGTCGACCCGCAGGTTCTTCAGATCCACCTTGGAATCCGCGTTCATGGCCTCGACTACCTCGCGGGTCTGGAAGGCGGTGGCCTCCAGGGCGGCGCGGGCGATGTGCGCCTTGGTCACGTAGCGCGTCAGGCCGGCAATGACGCCGCGGGCATCGGGGCGCCAGTGCGGGGCAAGCAGGCCGCTGAAGGCGGGCACGATGTAGCAGCCGCCGTTATCCTCCACGCTGCGTGCCAGCGGTTCGATGTCATCGGCAGTGTCGAAGAAGCCCAGGTTATCCCGCAGCCACTGCACCAGCGAGCCGGTCACGGCGATGGAACCCTCCAAGGCGTACACCGCCGGCTGGTTGCCCAGCCGGTAGGCGACGGTGGTGATCAATCCGTGCTCGGACCACTGCGGTTCGGTGCCGGTGTTGAGCAGCAGGAAGTTGCCGGTGCCGTAGGTGTTTTTGGCCTCGCCCTGGCTAAAGCACACTTGGCCGAAGGCGGCGGCCTGCTGGTCGCCGAGGATGCCGGCGATCGGCACGCCCTGAACTGGCCCGCTGCGGCGTACCTTGCCGATCACCTCGGAGGAACTCACGATCTCCGGCAGCATGGACTGGGGAATGCCCAACATCTCGCACAGTTCCGGATCCCACGTCTGTGTCCGCAGATCCATCAGCATCGTGCGGGAGGCGTTGGTCACGTCGGTGACGTGCCGGGCATGACCGGCACGCCCAGCTTTGGACTTCTTGTGGGAGCGGCGGGTGAGTTCCCAGACGAGCCATGAGTCAATGGTGCCGAAGGCCAGCTCCCCGCGTTCGGCCTTTTCGCGGGCGCCGTCGACGTTATCCAGGATCCACCGGATCTTCGGCCCGGCGAAGTAGGTGGAGGCGTTGAGCCCGGTGCGCTCGGAGATCATGGCCTTTTGCTCTTCGCTGAGGGCATTCACAATTTCGTCGGTGCGCGTGTCCTGCCAGACGATTGCGTTGTAGATGGGCTTGCCGGTGGTGCGATCCCACACGACGGTGGTTTCGCGCTGATTGGTGATGCCCACCGCGGCGATTTCTTCCACCGGTATGTCGCTGGATGCTGCGGCGTCCGCCATGACACGCCGCATGTTGCGCCGGATCTCTTCCGGGTCGTGTTCTACCCAGCCTGGCCGTGGGAAGATCTGCCGATGCTCCATATGGCTGGAACTCGCGATCTTTCCATGGGCATCGAAGATGATGCAGCGGGTAGAGGTAGTCCCCTGGTCGAGCGCCAGCACATAGCCCCGTTTGGAGCTTTTCCACTTTGCCAAGGTTCCGGTGAGCTGATTCGTGAGGTTCTCTACCACTTAGTCTTCTGTGTTCTCGGTGTACTCGGCGGCTTCGTCCAGGTCGGCGTCTTCGTCCAGGTCTGCATCGGTTTTCTCCGCGGCCTCAGCCGGAGTCTTCTTACGCTGGCTCGCAAACGCCGCCAGAATCAGGATGGCCACGCCAGCGGCGCCACACAGCATGGTTACCCAGCGCAGCGCCTGCAGGGTGCCGGAGGAGTACTTGGAGATGTAGATGGTGCCCGCGTCGCAGGTGTACTTGACCTTCGAGACGTCCTCGGTGAACTTGATGGAGGTGTACACGCCCTTGTTCTTGGTCAGCGGCAGCGATACATCGGAGATCTCCAGATCATCCGCATTGAACTTCAGCTCCGCAGTCTCGATGCGGTCGGTCATTTCCTTGCCGCTCTCGTCGACCAGGCTGCACTGTCGGGCGTTCAGCGCATCTTCGTCGGTCAGCAGGAAGTACTCTTTGCCTGCCTTAACGTCGTAGCCCTTTCCGAAGTCTTTGACCCCCACCAGGGAGACGATGGCGGTGATCAGCGCGACGATCAGCAGACCGAGCCCCAGGAAGAGCATGCTCTTCGAGGTTTTCTTCTGCTCGGGGGCGTTGTCGACATTGCGGTGCGTCATAGTGGCTACCTTCTTTTTTCGATTATTTATTCTGCGACATTATCAGTAGAGCTGTCGTCCTTCAGCTCCATTAGTGCTTGATTCTTTGTGACGCCATCGCCGTTTCCGACGCTCAGCGACTCAACCACACCGGCCTTGTGCGCCTTGACGGCGTTCTCCATCTTCATGGCTTCGAGCACCAGCAAGACATCGCCCTCTGCCACCTGGTCGCCTTCGGAGACTTCTACCTTGATGACAGTGCCCTGCATTGGGGAGGCCACCGTGTCGCCGGTGATTGCGATGTCCGCGGCGTTGGCGCGGCGCTTCTTGGCGCGGCTAACCGAGCCCCGACCGGCCAAGATTTCCCCCGGCACCATGACCTCTACGCGTCGGCCGTCGACCTCGACGACCAGCTTCTCCTTCGGGAGCGCCCCTTCGGCGGGTGCCGTGAGAGGCTCCTCGTAGGCGGGCAGCTGGTTGTCCCATTCCTCTTCGATCCAGCGCGTGTACACGCGGTAATCGCCGTCTTCGGCGACGAAGG
The DNA here is from genome assembly GCF_014335105.1 of Corynebacterium sp. LK28. Taxonomy (NCBI): domain Bacteria; kingdom Bacillati; phylum Actinomycetota; class Actinomycetes; order Mycobacteriales; family Corynebacteriaceae; genus Corynebacterium; species Corynebacterium sp. LK28. The sequence continues at coordinate 24,407 of NZ_PDGZ01000011.1, forward strand.
CGGGGTCGTTCAGCGCAGCCAGGTGGAAGGGGATCACGGTCGGGATGCCTTCAACGAGGTACTCCTCCAGGGCCCGTCGCGAGCGCTGGATCGCCTCGGTGCGATCTGCGCCGGTGACGATGAGCTTGGCCAGCATAGAGTCGAACTGCCCGCCGACGACCGCGCCGGTTTCAATGCCGGAATCCATGCGTACGCCGGGGCCGGTGGGCTCCCGGTAGGTCTGGATGCGCCCCGGTGCGGGCATGAAGTTATTGGTCGGATCCTCGCCGTTGATGCGGTATTCGATCGAGTGGCCGTGGATCTCCGGATCCTCCGTGCGCGACAGCTCCTCACCGCGGGCGATGCGGAACTGCTCGCGCACCAGGTCCCAGCCGGTGACCTGCTCGGTCACAGGGTGCTCCACCTGCAGTCGGGTGTTGACCTCCAGGAAGCTGATCAGCCCGTCGGACCCCACCAGGTACTCCACCGTGCCCGCACCGTAGTAGCCGGCCTCGCGGCAGATGGCCTTTGCGGACGAGTAGATGCGCTCGTTCTGCTCGTCGCTGAGGAACGGCGCTGGGGCTTCCTCGATCAGTTTCTGGAAGCGCCGCTGGGCGGAGCAATCGCGGGTGGAGGCGACCACGACGTTGCCGTGCTTATCGGCCACCACCTGCGCCTCGACGTGGCGGGCGCGATCCAGGTAACGCTCCACGAAGCACTCGCCGCGGCCGAAAGCGGTGATGGCTTCACGAGTTGCAGACTCGAAGAGGTCGGGGATTTCGTCCATCGTGTAGGCGACCTTCATGCCACGTCCACCGCCGCCGAATGCGGCCTTGATGGCGATCGGAAGTCCGTGGCGCTCCGCGAAGGCGGTGACCTCTGCGGCATCCGCGACGGGTTCCTTAGTTCCCGGAGTCATAGGGGCGTCAACAATAAGAGCAATATTGCGCGCCGTGACCTTGTCTCCGAGCTTGCGGATGGCCTCCGGGGGCGGGCCAATCCAGTTCAGACCCGCATCGATGACTGCCTGGGCGAAATCGGCGTTTTCGGATAGGAAGCCGTAGCCCGGGTGGACTGCGTCGGCGCCGGACTTCTTCGCGGCGGCGAGGATCTTGTCGATGTCCAGGTAGGTTTCCGCCGAGGTCTGGCCGTTCAGAGCCAGTGCCTCGTCGGCCATGCGTACAAAAGGCGCCTCCGCGTCCGGATCTGCATAAACGGCAACGGTAGCGATGCCCTCGTCGCGCGCAGCCCGGATGACGCGTACTGCAATCTCGCCACGATTGGCGATCAGTACCTTCGTCAAGGGGGCAGCGGTGCTGGAAGTCACGGGCAATCCTTTCGGGTCAATAGTTAGGGGTTAGTTAATGAGGCTACACTGCCCACTTAACCGCGCTCGATGGGCACGCGCATCATGTTTCCCCATTCGATCCACGAGCCATCGTAGACGCGCACGTCCTCCCATCCCAGCAGGAAACGCAGAACGAACCACTCCAGGGCTGCGCGGGCTCCGTTGTTGCAGTAGACAACGGTGGGGCGGGTGGGATCCAGCCCCAGGCCACTGTGGTTGGCCTCGATTGCCTCCGCGGAGCAGAAGCGGGAGTTAGCCAGCAGTGACGAATCGGCGCGGTGGTTAACGGCCCCCGGGACGTGGCCATTGCGGCGGATCGGGTAGCCGGGCAGGGTTACTTCGCCGGTGTACTCTTCGGCATCGCGCAGGTCGATGATCTGGCAGCCTTCGAACTTCGTGCGCAGCTCATCGACGAAGATGCGGTGGGTGTGATCGTTACGGCGGGAGGCCACGGAGTAGCCGGGCTGCTGCGGGATGTCATCGACGGCATAGGAGATTTCGCGTTCCTCCTGCATCCAGGCATCGCGTCCGCCATCCAAGATGCGCACGTCCGGGTGGCCGAAAAGCTCGAAGACCCATAGTGCGTAAACGGCCCACAGGTTGGCGTGGTCGCCGTAAAACACCACCGTGTCCTCCCGCGTGATGCCCAGGCGATCCATGAGTTCCTCGAACTCCTTGGAGCCAATAAGGTCGCGCCACACAGGGTCCGAGAGGTTTTCGTACCACTTGACCCGCACGGCGGTAGGAATGTGACCAATATCGTAGAGCAGCGAATCCGCGTCCACCTCGACGACCTTCAGTCCGGGGGTTCCTAGCTTGGCGCCGAGCCAAGCGTTCGTGACCAGCTTGTTTGGGTGCGCGTACTGCTGGAGCTGAGGGCTGGGGTCGAATTCGATTCCCATAAATACCTGCCTTTCGATCGTTTGAAAGTCTAGCGCCTTATGAGGCGCCTTTCTTCCACTGCCGTGCGGGCCGAGTGGTCGTAGAATTGAAGGTGTTGGTCAGACAAGGCCACACGCACTGTATTTTTACTTCCAGAGCTAGGGGAAACCGTGCACAAGAACATTGTTGTCTTTGAGGTTCAGGGCGGAAACGACAAGGGTGAGGACGGCCACCGCCGCGACACGATGCCGATCGTCGAGGCTATCCGCGAGAAGGGCTGGGGTGCCGAGGTTGTCTACTTCGACCCGGAGAAGAGCAACGAAATCTACGAAGACGTTGCCGCTAAGTACGACGCTTACATTTCCCGCGTCAACCCAGGCCACATTCCCGGTGGCGAAAAGGGCTACTTCGACATGCTGACCAAGCTGACGGAGGAAGCCGGCCTGGTTGGTATGTCCACCCCGGCCGAGATGATGGCCTACGGTGCGAAGGATGCGCTGGTGAAGCTGAACGACACCGATCTGGTGCCGGACGATACCGCTGCCTACTACGACGTCGATTCCTTCCACAAGACCTTCCCGACCTCCCTGTCCTATGGTGAGCGTGTGTTGAAGCAGAACCGCGGCTCCACCGGCTCGGGCATCTGGCGCGTGCAGCTGGAAGACAAGCAGCTGGCCGAAACCGTCGAGCCGGGTACGGCTCTGCCCCTGGATACGAAGCTGAAGTGCACCGAGGCCGTCGACAACCACACCGAGGTTCGCGAGCTGGGCGAGTTCATGGACTTCTGCGACCAATACATCGTGGGCGACAACGGCATGCTGGTGGACATGCGCTTCATGCCGCGCATCGTCGAAGGCGAGATCCGCATCCTGCTGGTCGGCCCCCACCCGGTGTTCGTGGTTCACAAGAAGCCGGCCGAGGGTGGCGACGCGTTCTCCGCAACCCTGTTCTCTGGCGCAAAGTACACCTACCAGAAGCCGGAGGAGTGGCAGGACCTGGTCGACATGTTCGCCGAGGCTCGCCCGGTTATTGCCGAGAAGCTGGGTGGCGACAACATCCCGCTGATCTGGACCGCCGACTTCATGCTGGCCGATGACGACGAGACCGGCGAGGACACCTACGTCCTGGGCGAGATCAACTGCTCCTGCGTGGGCTTCACCTCCGAGCTGGACATGGGTATCCAGCAGCTGGTGGCCGAAGAGGCCATTAAGCGCGTAGAGGCAAAGCACGCCTAAGCGCGTCAGCGCAACACTGACGTTTTCGGCGTCAAAAAATGTTTGTTTAACTACATAACCCGTCGCGGGGCGTTAGAGTGAGGCGCATCACGTCCTCAATCTCCGAAAGGATCTAACCCCCGCGATGATTAACCACGACGTTCGCGTCCACCCCTCGGCCGACGACTTTCCGCAGGAAAAGCACCTCGCATGGAAGGTCGCGCAGGTCGCCGCCGACCCGGTCGAGGTGCCGCAAGACACCGCGGACATGGTGGTCAACCGCATCATCGATAACGCGGCCGTCGCTGCCGCCTCCCTCGTGCGCCGCCCCGTCACATCGGCGCGCACCCAAGCGCTGTGCCACTCTGGGCCCAGCGCTGTTTTTGGTACGGACGCCACCGTCTCCCCCGAATGGGCCGCCTGGGCCAACGGGGTAGCGGTGCGCGAGCTGGATTTTCACGATACGTTCCTGGCAGCCGAGTACTCCCACCCAGGTGACAACATTCCCCCGATCCTGGCCGTAGCGCAGGCGCGCGGGCTGGGCGGGCGCGATCTGATCCGCGGCATCGCCACCGGCTACGAGATCCAGGTGGACCTGGTCAAGGGCATTTCCCTGCACAAGCACAAGATCGACCACGTGGCGCACTTGGGGCCTTCCGCGGCCGCGGGCATTGGCACCCTGCTGCGCCTGGACCCGCAGGTGATCTACCAGGCAGTCGGTCAGGCACTGCACACCACTACGGCGACGCGCCAGTCCCGCAAGGGGCTCATCAGCTCCTGGAAGGCCCACGCTCCCGCCTTCGCCGGAAAGATGGCGGTGGAAGCCGTGGACCGAGCCATGCGCGGCGAGGGCGCCCCGGCTCCGATCTGGGAGGGCGAGGACGGCGTGATCGCCTGGCTGCTGGACGGCCCGGATGCCCACTACGTGGTGCCGCTGCCGGAGGCGGGGGAGCCGAAGCGGGCGATCCTGGATACCTACACCAAGGAGCACTCCGCGGAGTACCAGTCCCAGGCGCCGATCGACCTGGCTCGTCGTATGCGGGACAAGATCGGGGATCTCAGCCAGGTGGAGAGCATCGTGCTGCACACCAGCCACCACACCCACTACGTGATCGGCACGGGCTCCAACGATCCGCAGAAGTTCGACCCGAAGGCTTCGCGCGAAACGTTGGACCACTCCGTGATGTACATCTTCGCCGTCGCTCTGGAGGACGGCGAGTGGCACCACGAGCGCTCCTACGCCCCCGAGCGCGCTCAGCGCCCGGAGACCGTGGAGCTGTGGCACAAGATCTCCACCGTCGAGGATCCGGAGTGGACCCGTCGCTACCACTCCACCGACCCGGCCGAGAAGGCCTTCGGCTGCAAAGCGGTGGTCACCCTGCGCGACGGCACCGAGATCGTCGATGAGCTGGCCGTGGCCGACGCCCACCCGCTGGGCGCCCGCCCGTTCGGCCGCGCCGACTACATCAACAAGTTCCGCACCCTGGCCGAGGGCGTGGTGGACGAGGCCGAGCAGGATCGCTTCCTTGCTGTGGCCGAGGCCACCGCGGACCTGGCCCCCGGCGAGCTCGGCCAGCTGAACCTCGTGGTCAGCGACGATGTGCTGGCCCGCGCACCACAGATCCCCGGCGGTATTTTCTAAGAAAGGATCACTCACCATGACCGATCCAATCAAGGTTTCCAACGCTCCCTTCGACCGCGGACGAACCGACTTCACCACCCCGCGCGCCCAGTCCAGCAAGACCTCCAACGCCACCGGCACTGACAAGAACATCAACAAGGGGCTCAACGGCGTGGTGGTGGATACCTCGGCCGTCTCCAAGGTGAACCCCGAGACCAACTCCCTGACCTACCGGGGTTACCCCGTCGAGGAGCTGGCAGAACACTGCACCTTCGAGGACGTCGCCTACCTGCTGTGGAACGGCGAACTACCGGACTTCCGGGAGCTCGAGCAGTTCCGGCAGCGCGAGCGTGCCCTGCGCCCCATCGACCGCAGCATGCTGGATCTCATCAACTCTCTGCCGAAGACCGCCCACCCCATGGACGTGCTACGCACGGCGGTCAGCGTGTTCGGCACGGAGGACCTGAACTCGCACGACCGGAGCCCCGATGCGGTGCGCCGCACCGGGTTGACCCTGCTGGCCAAGCTGCCGACGATCATCGCCTATGACCTGCGCCGACGTAAGAACCTGGGGTACATCGCACCGTCCCGCGACCGGGATATCGCGGAGAACTTCCTGTACATGTGCTTCGGCGACGGCGAGGACAGCCCCGCCAACAACCGTGACGACGTGGAGGCCTTCGACCAGTCCCTCACCCTGTACGCGGAGCATGGCTTCAACGCCTCCACCTTCACCGGCCGCGTGATCAGCTCCACCATGAGCGACGTCTACTCTGCCGTCACCGGCGCCATCGGCGCCCTCAAGGGGCCACTGCACGGCGGCGCGAACGAGGCCGTGATGCACAACTTCCTGGCTGTCGAGGATCCGGCTGCCGCCGAGCAGTGGGTTCTGGATCAGTGCGACGCGAAGAACAAGATCATGGGCTTCGGCCACCGCGTGTACAAGAAGGGTGACTCCCGCGTGCCCACCATGGAGGCCGCCATGCGCCGCACCGCCGCCAATCACGACGGCCAGCGCTGGGTGGAGATGTACGACAACATGCAGAAGGCCATGGACCAGCGCACCGGCATCCAGCCGAACCTGGACTTCCCGGCGGGTCCGACCTACTACATGCTGGGTATCGACATCCCGTTCTTCACCCCGATCTTTGTCATGGCCCGCGTCGTCGGCTGGACCGCTCACATTGTGGAGCAGAACGCCGACAACGCCCTGATCCGCCCGCTATCCAGCTACGTCGGCCCGGAGCAGCGTTCGGTCAAGGCTGGCTAGCCCCAGAGGTCGGAAAAGTCGTATCCGAAGTGCGCCAGCCCCCGCCGTAGGGCGGGCAGCGATAACCCGATCACGGCCGACGGGTGCCCGTCGATGCTTTCGATGAACCACCCGCCGAGCGCCTCCAGGGTGAAGGCTCCGGCGCATTCCAGCGGCTCGCCGGTGGCCGCGTACGCCTCGATCGAGCGGTCGGACACGTCGGCGAACTGGATCTGTGTGGCGACAACCTCCTCGTAGATCTGACCCGAGGCGGCGTCGATAAGAGCATGTCCGGTGATCAGCTCCGCGCGTTTCCCGCGCTGCTGGCGCCACCGTCGTACCGTCTCTTCGCGCGTGTGCGGCTTGCCTTGCAGCTCGCCGTCGATGAGCAGCATGCTGTCGCCGCCCAGCACCAGCTCTCCTTCGACCGCCCGCGCCTTTGCGGTGGCCAGGTGCTGCACATAGTCCGCCGGGGTAGGGTTCACGAGTCCCGCCACGGCGGCTTCTTCGTCCACACCGGGGGAGACCTTGCGCGGGTACACTCCGGCGACGTTCAATACCTTCTCGCGCGCGGGCGAGGTGCTAGCCAGCGTGAGCTGCATGCCCTAGCCCCGCGGCATCCGCGGATTGCGGAACGCGCCCGGGTTGCCGTGTAGCACCCCGCGCCCGTAGTGCCCGCGCGTATCGGGCTTCGCGTTGCGCAGTGCCTCGGCCTCCGCGGCCAGGTCGTCAACGATGAGTTGCAGCGCCCGGGTCTCTACCTCGTCCGGGTTGCCCTTGATCACCTGAAATTCCGTCACGCGCTTCCTCCTAGAACGGCAGGTTGTCGTGCTTGCGCGGGTAGCTATCCTCGGCCTTGCGCTCCACCAGTCGCAGGCCGTCGATGATGCGGGTGCGGGTCTCGGAGGGCGGAATCACCGCGTCGACCAGGCCCCGCTCCGCGGCGGAGTAGGGTTCCGCCTGGTAGCTATCGTCCTGCGCGATCTGCGCGGTCGGCCATGCGTACACCAGGTCGGTGCCCAGGCGCTTAGCGCCCAGCGAGAGGTACGCGTCCCCGAATGCCTTGCGCGTAATCACCGCGATCTTGCCCACGGAGGCCTCGGCCGTCACGCCGATCAGCTTCGCGGTGCGGCGGAACAGTGCGTCCGGCGCGTAGCCCGCCGAGTCCACGAAGGTCACCAGCGGCACGTTGAACGCGTCGCAGAAGCGGATGAAGCGTGCTGCCTTCTCGGCCGCCGCCACGTCGATCGCCCCTGCCTGCTGTTCGGGCTGGTTCGCAATGACGCCCACACTTCGGCCGCCCACCCGCGCCAGCGCCGTAATCAGGTTCGGTGCGTGGAGTTTCTGCAGTTCCAGCACGGTATCGGAGTCTACGACGCGAGCCAAGACCTCGTGCATGTCGTAGGTCTGCGCGTCCGAGTCGGGGATCAGGCCGTCCAGTTCGCCTGGCTCTGCCGAACCATCCTCGCCAGGCAGCGGGAGCGCCCGGTTGTTGCTGGGCAGGTAGCCCAGGAGGTCCGCGACGAGTCCCAGCGCGGAGGCGTCATCCTCGGCGACAAGGTGGGCGGTGCCGTCTGCGGCGTCACCTACAAAGCCCCCGGCGCCCTTGACCGCAACGACGACATCGGAAAGGACCACCGAGTGCACCAGCGCGCCACTGGTGGGGCCGGCGACCAGCGCGATCTGCGGAACCACGCCGGAGAGCTTCGCCTGCAGGTTGTGGATGCGGGAGAAGTACTCGAGGGCGGCGATGCCCTCCTTCGGGCGGGCGCCCGTGCCCTCGTAGATGCCGATTAGCGGGGTGCCGGACTTTACGGCCAGCTCCATGACCTTCAGGATCTTCTCGCCCGCGGTTTCGCCGATCTGGCCGTCGAAGAGGGTCGCGTCCTGGGAGAACACGCACACCGGGCGACCGTCGATGGTGCCATAACCGGCGACGATGCCATCGGTGACGGGGCGGAACTTGTCGGCCTTGAAGGCGGTGGCGCGGTGGCGGGCCAGCGCGTCGGTCTCCACGAAACTACCGGCATCCAGCAGTGCGTCCACGCGGCGACGGGCGCGCGGAATCTCGTCTCCCTGCGGCTTGTGGGTCTCCGCCAGGCGATCGCGGAGGTCGGCGATCTTCCCGGCGGTGGTCGATGTGTCGGTGGTAGAGCTCATGGTGGCCATAATACGGCGTAAAAACTCCAGCGCCGTGATTGGTGGGGCTAGAGTGTCTGAGGGAAGGCATGTGAAGAGAAAGGACGGTACAGCCATGCGTGCGCCCCTGGACCCCCGTCGCCTGGCCGAGCGCCTGGCCCCGCTGGGCTACCGCCACGTCGAGGTGCTAGAGACCACCGGCTCCACCAGCACCGACTTGGCCGACCGCGTGCGCTGCGGCGAGGACCTGCCTGACATGTCCTTACTCATGGCCGAGGAGCAGACCGCCGGGCGCGGCCGCAAGGGGCGTTCCTTCGAAGCCCCGGCCCGCAGCCAGCTGATCTGCTCGGTGCTGGTGCGCCTGCCGGACGTGCCGGTCGACCGTATTAGCCTGCTCCCACTGTTGACCGGCCTGTCGATCGTGGAGGGCATCCGCGCCAGCGCCGACATTCCCATCCAGCTGAAGTGGCCCAACGACTGCGTGCTGGATGGCCGCAAGCTGGTGGGCATCCTGGTGGAGGCCGTGCATCTGGACCCGCACCCGGCGATCATCCTGGGCTTCGGCATCAACCACGACCTGCAGACCGACGAGCTGCCCGTCGCCCACGCTAGCTCCATCGACCTCGAATGCGCCCGACTGGGGATGCCCTGCCCGACGCGCGAGGACGTCGCGGTGGCCGTGTTCGCGGAGCTGGCGGCGAATCTGGAGCGGTGGCGTCGACTAGGAGGGGCAGCCCAGACCGTGCTGCCGCGATACCGCCAGGCTTCCGCGACCATCGGCACGGCCGTGCGTGCTTTCCTGCCCGGCGACGAGATCGTGGAGGGCACGGCGACCGACATCGACGACGACGGCGAGTTGCTGGTCCGCACCGCGGAGGGCACGCGCCTGATCCGCGCGGGCGAGATCGTGCACCTGCGCGCCGACGGCACCGGCGACTACGGAGGGCGCTACGCATGAGCAAAATAACCTTCGACCCGGACGAGCAGATCCTCGCCGAGCTCAGCCCCGCGCGCCGCTCCATGTTCTTCCCCGTCCTGCGCCTGCTGTTGTGGACGGGCCTGTTCTGGATGGGCATCGGCGCGCTGGATCAGTACATGGCCACCCAATTTCTGGACGCCCCTACGGTGGAAGCCTGCATGTGGCTTCGGCGGGGCCTGCTGGTTGCGTGGCTGTTGGTGTGCTGGAGGCGCTGCGTGCGCCACCTGGTTTTCCGCGCGCGCTCCCGCATGCTGCTGACCGACAGGCGCCTGATCACCGCGACCGGCCACCTGCGCAGTCGCATTGGCCAGATCCCACTGGCCAACGTGGTGGATTGCAGGGCCCACCGGGGCGACGTGGCGGTGTACGTGGCCGGGGCGCGCGTGCCTTTGGTGCTGCATTCGGTTCCCTATACCCGCAAGTTTGAGAGGCTGTTGAAGAGCCAGATTAAGAGTGTCGGGCCGGGGAACTATAGTTGGGAGCTGTGAGTGAGAGCAATGGGAATAACACAGCCGACTGGTCTTTAGCGCGCCCTGCCGCACACGCGCCGGGAGCGCCGCTGGTGACGATCATCGGCGATGGTCAGTTGGCGCGTATGACTCAGCAGGCGGCGATCGAGTTGGGATTGAGCTGCCGCGTGCTGGCCGGGGCGCCGGATTCCTCGGCCGCACAGGTCACCGCCGATGTGGTGCTGGGGGATTACGCACTGGAGGAGCACGTCCGCGAGGTTGCCCAGGATTCCGACGCGGTGACCTTCGACCACGAGCACGTTCCGAACCGCTTCCTGGATGCCCTCATCGCCGAGGGCGTGAACGTCCAGCCGCAGCCCGCGGCGCTGATCAACGCTCAGGACAAGCTGGTGATGCGCAAGAAGCTGCGCGAGCTGGGCGCCCCGGTGCCGCCCTTCGCTGCTATCGAGTCAGCCGATGACATCGCCGGGTTTTTCGAGGCCGTGGGCGGCCAGGTCTGCCTGAAGGCCCGCCGAGGTGGCTACGACGGCAAGGGCGTGTGGTTCCCCGACACGGTGGACGAGGCCCGCGAGCTGGTGGAGAAGCTGCTGGACAAGGAGATCCCCCTGATGGCGGAGAAGAAGGTCGCGCTGGTGCGCGAGCTGTCCGCCATGGTCGCCCGCACTCCGTCCGGCGAGGTGCAGGCGTGGCCTGCGGTCGAGTCTCTGCAGGAAGATGGCATCTGCGTGGAGGCCGTGGCACCCGCCCCGAACTCCACGCCGGAGATCCTGGCCGCCGCCGAGCAGTTGTCCCGTGACATCGTCACCGAGCTGGGCGTGACGGGCGTGCTGGCCGTGGAACTGTTCGAGACCACCGACGACAACGGCCAGCCGGAGATCATCGTCAACGAGCTGGCGATGCGCCCGCACAACACCGGCCACTGGACGCAGGACGGCTGCGTCACCAGCCAATTCGAGCAGCACGTCCGCGCCGTACTGGATCGCCCGCTGGGCTCCACGGAGCCGACCGCGCCGGTGGTGGTGATGGCAAACGTGCTGGGAGCGGACGAGGATCCGGCGATGCCGATGCACGAGCGCATGGATGCGGTGTGGCGTCGCTTCCCGAACGCGAAGATTCACATGTACGGCAAGGATTGGCGCCCGCGCCGCAAGATCGGCCACGTCAATATGCTGGGGGAGGATCCGGCGCGCACGCGCGAGCAGGCGCGGCTGGCCGCGAAGTTCCTGGAAACCGCCGAATGGGAGGACTAACCGATGACTGAGAACGCACGCACCCCGCTGGTCGGCCTGGTGATGGGCTCCGACTCCGACTGGCCCACCGTCGAACCGGCCGCCGAGGTGCTGGCCGAGTTCGGCATCCCCTTCGAGGTCGGCGTGGTCTCCGCGCACCGCACCCCGGAGCGGATGCTCGACTACGCCCGCACCGCCCACTCCCGCGGCGTGAAGGTGATCATCGCCTGCGCCGGTGGTGCCGCCCACCTGCCCGGCATGGTCGCCGCGGCTACTCCGTTGCCGGTGATTGGCATCCCGCGCGCACTTGGCAACCTGGATGGGCTGGATTCCCTGCTCTCCATCGTGCAGATGCCGGGCGGCGTGCCGACTGCCACCGTCTCCATTGACGGCGCGAAGAACGCCGGACTGCTGGCTGTGCGCACCCTCGCGGTGGCTGACGAGGCTCTGATGGACAAGATGGTCGAATACCAGGAGAATATGCGCGACGCGGTGCTGGAGAAGGATCGTGCCCTGCAGCAGAAGTTGATGGGGTGAAGCGGTCTAACTGGGTAGGGGTCGTCGGGGCTGCCTACTCATCTACTTTGTGGAGAACGGGAAAAACTCCTTGAGGCCTGTCGGTAGCAGAAAAACTATCTTGCAAAGTTCTTATAAAACCATCTTCGCAGAGGATTAAACTATCTGGTTTCGTGTCGTCTAGTTTCGCGGCCTGAACTCGGTATTTATCCCCTAGATGCGTCAGGGTTACATCATCTACATGGTCAATACTGCCAATTTTGTAAAGTCGAGTTCCTTTCTCGACGCTTATCTCTTGAATATTTGTGGAATAGGATGATCTATCCTTGCTTCCTTGGTAGAGGTCGACAATTCCGGGAAGAAAATCAACTTCATAGTCCCCGTCGGGCGTGGTTATCCTCAGGAAGCTGACGGTAAGGACCTGCCCTGTGTCTGGATTGGATACAACATCTCCATCATTCGGGCGACTTAATGGGTTGCCGGATGGGTCGATGATTAAATAGGCCATAATTTACCTCATCTCGCAATTTGTGTACCCCAAGAGACTGACTCATCCCCAGCAGGTGTGAATCGTATTGTCTGGATGGCTGGTTTTAAACCAGGTAGCAAAGAAATCAAGATCCTCGATCGATAAGATTCTTATCCTACTCGGTAGAAGTATTCCTTGGGGGGATTAATGGCTCAAGAATCTCATTTAGGATTGCGCAAACAAGGGCGGCAATTAGGCAGGCATAGAAAGGCGTAAGGATAATGTAAAAAACAGCAGCCAAGAGAAAGGTGCCACCAATTGTGGACACCCAGTACTCTGACGGGCAGATTCCGAGCATAATGAAAGCTCTAGCAACAATCGCAACTGAGATGTCCAATATCGGCGACAGGATGAGGACGGTTAAGCTCCACAGTGGCACAGCCCAAACGCCGCCGACGCTGAATCGCCAGTGCGCGTTTGGGATGATCCATTGCGTCGCAATGACAGTCAATACTATCGGGAGACATATGGCCACAAGGGTGAGGGTTAATGCAATGAGTGAGCCAAGTTCGCCGATTTGCTTCTTCATCAGTTTTAGAAGCCTAACATGATCTCCAGCCAATCTGCCATGTCTCGGGCTAGGTCTGGCGATGTCCTCTGGTTGATCAGATAGCGTTCGAACGCCATTTGTTGCCGAGCAGAAGTTGTTTCGTTAATGGCCTGCTCGTTTACGGCGATAGGGTGCGCCTGTAACTAGACTCTTCATACATGTCTTATGAAGCAGTTCCTCGCCCGGTGTGGTGGCGCGATGCGTCCTGGTGGGTGTTCGTAGCCATTGCGGGCTTCCTATACTTCTTCCTCGGTGTCGGCGCGACATTCGGCAGCGGGATCGTTAGCTCCACCTGGCAGGTCGTGCTTGCAGTCGTTGGGCTGATCACCAGCTTCATCGGCCTGCTTCTGCAGAGGTTTCGGCCCGAGCCGGGCGTGGCAGTCGTGGCGCTCGGCATGTTTTTTTTCGCTGCGTCTGCGATGCTGGTCTGGCCTCTCGGCTACCTGGTCGTGGCCTACGAGGCTTACTTCATCTCCGCGAAGCTGACGCTGCGCCGCAAACTGTGGCTGACTTTGCTGCTGCTCGGCTCTTTCTTCGCGATGGTGTGGGCGACTTGCTACAACGCGGGCACCACTGGGGTCGGCGTAGACTTTCGGACCGCCGAGTTCTGGCTATTCTGGGGGCTAATTGTCCTGCTCACCGTCTTGACCGTCGCCCTGATGTGGCTGACGGGCCGCTATTCGCTGCGTCGTGACCAGGCCGTTGAGGCGTTGGCCGCCCGCGCCGAACTCGCCACCGTCAGCGAGCGCAACCGTATCGCCCGCGAACTTCACGACATCGTCGCGCATTCCCTCACTGTCGTCATCGCGCAGGCGGACGGTGGTCGTTACGCGGGTCGCAAGGATCCCGACAAGGCCATCGAAGCCCTCGACACGATCGCCGCGCGCGGTCGTTCGGCTTTGACCCAGATGCGGGAGCTGCTCTCTGTTCTTCATGAGGACGCCCCCTCGCCGCGATCCACCAGCGTCACCCCTGGGGTGGCCGGCGTTCCCGACCTGGTGGAGGATGCAAAGCGCAGTGGGGTGCAGGTGCAGCTCAAGGTTATTGGCGAGCCGCGCCAGCTGGACGAGGTCCGCGACCTCAGTGTGTATCGCATCGTGCAGGAATCCCTGACGAACGTACTGAAACACGCCGGCGCTGTGCCCGCCCAGGTGCGGTTGGAGTGGGAGCCTGCCCGGGTGTTCATTAGCGTGGATAACGCGCCTGGCGACGAGCAGATCGAGGGCTCCGGGCGCGGCCTGACCGGCATTCGCCAGCGTGTGGCCATTCACGGCGGCACGGCCAAGTGGGGAGCCTCGGCGGTTTACCCCGGAGGGTGGAACGTTACTGCTACGGTGCCTTATGCGAAGGAGGATTAAGTGATACGCGTAGGTTTGGCCGACGATCAGCAGCTGGTGCGCGCCGGGTTTGGCTTGGTATTGGATTCGCAGGACGACATCGCTGTCCAGTGGCAGGCTGCCGACGGGCAGGAGGCCTGCGAGCTGGCCGAGTCGCAGCCCGTCGACATCATCCTCATGGATGTGCAGATGCCCCGCTTGGACGGCATCGAGGCGACCCGCCGGGTGGTTGCCGGCACCACCGGCGCCCGCGTGATCGTGCTGACCACCTTTGATAACGACAACTACGTCCTCGGCGCCGTGGAGGCCGGGGCCAGCGGTTTCCTGCTTAAGGACACCGACCCCGAGGACCTTATCTCCGCCGTCCGCACTGTCGGCGACTCCGCTGCCGTCATCAGCCCGAAGGCCACCGCGCGTCTGCTGCGCAACATTCGCATGGCGCAGGCTCCGCAGCGCCACGAGCCCGTCGAGCTCGACCTTCCCGACCCTCTGACCCCGCGCGAGCTTGAGATTCTGCAGCTCATCGCGCTGGGGTTAAGCAACCAGGAGATCGCCGACAAGCTCTACATTTCGCTGCCCACCGTCAAGACTCACGTCGGCCGCGTGCTCACGAAAACTCAGTCCCGTGATCGTGTACACGCGGTGCTGTTTGCGTTTAAGCATCACCTCGTTCACGCTGACGATCTGCTAGAACAAACTTTCTAAAACTTCCACTTAAGCTTTAGGGGTATTCTCGTTGTTCAGGCTGGTGGCGTCATTAAAAAAGAAAAAGTTTTGGCTGGCTATTGACTTGGGTTGTGCGTGTGTTCTATTCTGTGTTTAGGAAGTTTGGCGGGGGTAACCTCGCCGCACCACCAGGGGAGTTCCATGCACACGAAAGATCCCACCTCACCACCAACATTTCGAATAGCTACCTCGCAGGATCCGCTGACCATTGCGGCGCGAAACCTTAACCAACAACGGTTCCGCCTGATCATGGCATGCGTGCCGGACGGGGACGATCTGGTGCCCGATTTCTGCACCCGCCTCGCCGTGCGCCTAGGCGTTTCGGTCGGAGTTGCGGAGGCCTGGGCCGAGGCCGCCTTCGTACTGCGCGACTATCCGCGCCTTGTCGATTACTTCGAAGAAGGCTGCTTCACCGACCGCCATGTATTGCGGGTGGCGCAGGATCTTTTTGCGGTGGCGCCGGACGATCGCTCGGTTGTTGAAGAAAAGGTTCTTTGCGAATTGACGCCCTCACGTCCCAACCAGCACGTGATGTCCCCGAGGACGATCCACAATCGCATCGCGAAGATTTTGCAGGATGTCGACCGCGACGTCGTACCTAAGGATGAGGCCACGCCGGCCGAACCGTGTTTGGGAGTGGATTGCCGCGACCCGGAGTACACCACGTTCACGCTGCGCGTTCCGCGGATGGAGGGCATCGAGATCGACAAGATCGTGCGCGCCACCGCCAAGAAATACGACTGCTCGCAGCCCGAGGCTATGGTGCGGCTGATCACCGGTAAGGCCGAGGTCTCCGTGACTTTGAACCTGTACCACGATCCGGCGAATGACGGCGCGGTGCTAGGGGAGGACCACTGGCTGAACCGCTCCGCCTCCAAGGCCTGGCTGCAGCGGGTGACGCACCTGTCCGCGCCGGGCTACGCGGAATGTGAGGGCTACGCGCCGACGGAGAGCATCAAGGCCGCCGTCGCGGGGCGTGACCTGCACTGTCGCTTCCCGGGCTGCGAGGTTCCCGCCTATAAGTGCCAATACGACCACGTGCGGCGCTACGGCAGCGGGCCGACGTCCACGGCAAACTTACACTTGCTTTGCTCGAAGCATCACAACCTCAAGACCGCGGGAAGCTGGGACGTCGCCCTGTATCCCGACGGGCACGAGGCGTGGACCTCCCACGGTGACGGGCACAGCGTGATCACAGAGGCCGAGGGGCCGCTGGGGCGCGAGACCTTCGCCCAGCGCAACGTCCGCAAAACCAAGGCACTGGCCGAATATCACCAGGCGATAGAGGAAAGGGGTGGCGGGCCGTCATACTGAGGTAGGACACGCAAGATCAACCCCTCGTCCGATGTGGGAACACCACCCCGGGCGGCAGCATGGGAACCATGATCATCGTGGAAAACCTCACCAAGAGGTACGGCAAGAAAACAGTAGTCAACGACCTTTCATTCACCGTCCCGGACGGGCAGGTGACAGGCTTCCTCGGACCCAACGGCGCGGGCAAGTCCACCACCATGCGCTGCATGCTTGGCCTCGACAAGCCGAGCGCCGGCAAGGTGACCTTCAGCGGCAAGGGATACGCCGGAGAGTTCGCAGGCCTGGATAACAAGCCCAGCATCGCCGGAGCGGTTCTGGATGCAGGCTGGTTCACCCCTGCCCGCAGCGGGCGCAACCACCTGCGCGTCATTGCGAAGGGTGCGGGCATCTCCGACAAGCGCGTCGACGAATGCCTCGACATGGTCGGCCTGACCAGCGCGGGCAAGAAGAAGGTTAGTGGCTACTCGCTGGGTATGAAGCAGCGCCTCGGCCTGGCCGCAGCCCTCCTTGGTAACCCGCAGCACCTGATTCTCGACGAGCCAGTCAACGGCCTCGACCCCGAGGGTGTGTCCTGGATGCGTCGCATCATCCGCCAGCTCGCCGACGACGGGCGTGCCCTGCTGGTCAGCTCTCACCTGCTCAGCGAGATGCAGCAAACTGCCGATCGCCTAGTGCTGATCGGACAGGGCAAGCTCATCGGCGAACAGACTCTGGACGAGTTCCTCGCCGGCGGCGCGCACGTAGAGGTCGAATGCAAGGAAGCGGTCTTGCTGGCAGATAGCCTCCGCAGCCGCGGTTTCCAGGTCGATCTGGATAGGGAGCGGACGCTGCGTGTGGGCGTCGATAGCATGCCAGAGCACGAGGTGCGCGCAGCGATCGCGGCCACGGCGCTAGAGGAAAAGTTCGCGGTGACCAAGCTCGCGACCACCGCAGACAACCTGGAACAGCGCTTCCTCGCCGCCACGGCGGGACAGCAGGAATACCGCACCAACTAGGCCCTCAAACAGAAAAGGACAAACAATGCTCAAGGCAATTTCCTCCGAAGTTACGAAGCTGCTCACCCTCCGCAGCACGTGGATCTACGTCATCCTGTTCACGGGCTCGCTGTATGGGCCGGTTACGCTGTACATGCTTTTCAGCGATTCCTCGCAGATCGATACGGACTGGCCCGACCTGCTCACCGGCGGGATGATCTTCCTGATGATCGCCATCGTTTTCGGTGCGTCCACCGCGGGCGGCGACATTAACAACCATATGACGGCCCACTCCTTCCTCACACAGAAGAGCAGGAGCTCGTGGCTGCTGGCTCGCGCACTGGTGGCGGCCGTGTTCGCGGAGCTGAATTTCTTGGCCGGCGCCGCACTGAGCTGGCTGGTAGTGACTATCTTCCCGGCGGGTAACTTCACCGGCGAGAAGCCGCTAGTCCTCTGGGGCTACGCCGTGGCTGTCCCGGCTCTGGCCGTGGTGGCTGTGGGAATCGCAGCGCTGCTGCGCAACCGCGTGGGCGCGATTTCTCTGCCGCTGGTCTGGATGCTGGTCGTCGAGGGCTTGCTTGCCGCCGGAGGGCGGCAGATCTCCTTCCTGAAGACGCTGTATCACCTGTCCCCGGGCAACCGCGTGCAGGACATGATCTCCTGGGTAGACTCCACGAACCACGACGGAATGGCCACCCCGACCTCGGGATTCGTGGTGCTGATCGTCTGGATGGTCGTCATGCTGGCGCTGGGGCTGTACAGCAACAAGGCCCGAGACGTGAAGTAGTTTTTGATAGCCTGACGACATGATCGCAGTCAAAGAATTAACGAAAAAGTATGGGTCCACGGAGGTTCTCCATGGGCTGACTTTTTCGGTTCCAGATGGCCAGGTCACTGGCTTTCTGGGGCCGAATGGTTCCGGTAAGTCCTCCACGATGCGCTGCATCCTGGGGCTCGACACGATAGGTAAAGGCGAAGTCACCTTTAATGGCAAGCCTTTGAGTTCCTACCGCGCGCAGCGTCCTCACATCGCCGGCGCGCTACTGGAACCGACCTGGTACATGCCCGGCCACTCCGCCCGGGCGCACATCCGCTCCATCGCCCAGGCGGCCGGGATCTCGCAGTCCCGCGCCGACGAGTGCCTGGAGCTGGTGGGCCTGGCCGAGGTGCAAAAGCGCAAGATCAAGAAGTTCTCCCTCGGCATGAAGCAGCGCCTGGGTCTGGCCGTGGCTCTGCTGGGCGAC
This sequence comes from Corynebacterium sp. LK28, assembly GCF_014335105.1. Classification (NCBI taxonomy): domain Bacteria; kingdom Bacillati; phylum Actinomycetota; class Actinomycetes; order Mycobacteriales; family Corynebacteriaceae; genus Corynebacterium; species Corynebacterium sp. LK28. Next base: position 42,707 of record NZ_PDGZ01000011.1, read on the forward strand.
CCGCAGCACCTCATCCTCGATGAGCCCGTCAATGGCCTCGACCCCGAAGGTGTGCACTGGATGCGTGGACTGATCCGCCGCAGCGCCGCCGAGGGGCGCGCCGTGCTGGTCAGCTCCCACCTGCTGCACGAGATGGAACTCACCGCCGACCGCCTTGTCGTCATTGGCAAGGGCTCCCTCATCGGCGAGTACACCATGGATGAGTTCCTGCGCACGGGCGCCCAGCCCACCATCCGGATGCGCGTGGCCGATCCCGATTCTTTTGTGGACGCCACCTCGCGCCTGGATGGCGTAAACCTCACACGGCAAGCCGACGGCTCCCTGGAGTTCGCCTCCGAAGCCCCCGACCTGGACAGGCGCCTCGGCGAACTGGCGCGCGACACCGGCGCGGTGGTTCTGGAGATGGCACCGCAGCGCGCAGGCTTGGAGCAGAAGTTCCTGGACGCGACCGGCCAGGCAGTGGAGTACCGAACTAAGGACAGGAGGGGCCAGTAATGCTAGGAATCATTCGCAGCGAATGGACACGCTCGCGCGTCATGTGGGGCACCTGGATCATGCTGGGGTTCGTCCTGCTGTTCTACATCGGGGCAAATGCGTTGACTCTGAGCTACTACAGGTCCGAATACGGAGCGAACGAGCCCGAGATCGGCCTGACAGAGCTGGGCGTGGGGCTTATGCCGGCTTACTTGCTGATCCTGTCGCTATCGGCCGTGCGAGTCAGCGGTACGCGCGGGCACAACCTGCATGCGCAGTCCTTCTTGGTGATCCCCGCCCGCTGGCAGCAGCTGTTCGCGCAGATGTTTGTCAACGCAGCCCTGGCGATGGTGACCATGGCTGTTGCGGTGGGAGTATCGCTGGCGATGGTGGCGACCTTGCCGCAGGAGCTAAACACAGACCAGCTGCCGCTGCTGGGCTATACGATCCTATTTGCCGGGCTGGTCAGCCTGATGGCCTCGGCGATCGGCGTGTTGATTCCCTCCCCGGCCGGCGCCGTGGCGCTGCCGCTGGTGTGGGCGACCGCGGTGGAGCTGATCTCTCAACAGCTCAGCCAATGGATTGCCGAATACATTGCGCCCTACCTGCCGTTCAACAACATTTGGATGATCCTGGGCGGCAACGTCTCCGTTGGCGGGCACGACACCCCGGTCAGCGTTGCAATTGTCTGCGCTTGGACTCTGGTGCTAGTGGTCTGGGCCTTCTTTGTCCACCAGCGCAAGGACGTTAAATAGTCGCGTTCTCCGCCGCTGCGATCTCGGCAGTGGGCTCGGTGGCCATCACCACCGACCCGCCGTCGCGCAGCGGCTTTAGTGTATCCAGCATCGACTGGGTATCGGTCCACGCGGGAACCAACACCCGCGGACCTTCTGGGGCGGGGGCGGCCGCCGGGCCGGGATAGGCATCCGGCTGCACGCGCAGCTCGGGGGAGAAGTCGTTCACGCCGAAAGGCAGCTCGCCGCCGGATTCCTCCACGCCGCGGCCAAACGGGTCGTCGGAAAGTATGTAGACCTCACCCGAGTGGGCCTCCGCCAGTGTTAAGTCGTCGGTAAAAAGCACGTCGCAGGAGTCGGCGTCCACAATAGAAACACCAGTCCGCCAGCAACCCAGAACAATCATGAGCGGCTGCCAACCCGGGGCGCAGGCGATCCCGACGGAGGTCGGGGCGAGCGAATCCAGCAGGTGGGCGGCCTTCGACTGCCAGTTGTGCAGGGTCTGGGCGGACAGCTCCATGCGGCCCGCCGGAGTGTAGGTGGTCAGGCGCGGGCTGGCCGGATCCTGGGCGACGAGCGGGGCAATAATATCCATTAGTTCACACACATCGGACCGTCGCCACCGGCGTCGATCGGATCCTTACGGTCGGTGCCCTGGCCGGTACCCGGCGTGCCAACGGTGGAGGGCTTGGCGGCGGTGGAAGTGGAGTTGCCAGTGGTGCCCGCGCTCGTGGTCTCGTCCGGAATGCCATCGCCGTCGAGGTCCTTCATGCCCTCGGTCAGCGTGCCGACATTCGGATCATCCGGCTTGGTCAGCGGGGCGGACTGCTCCAGGATGCCCGGGCCGGCGTAGGTGCCGGACAGGGTGACCGACAGCTCGTGTTCGTCCAGGGAGGAATCCTGGACGACAGGCAGCCCGCCCAGCTGCTTGGCCAGCGCCCGGGCGGCCGGATCGTCAGCGTTCTTCGCGTTGACCTGGGACTCCGACACACCGGTCTCCGGGTGGTTACCCACCTTGCCGGACTTGTAGCCGTACTGCTTTGCCAGCTCCGACACACGCGCCGCCAGGCCGGCCTGCTCGGAAGCGTTGAATACGTTGACCTTGTAGTCCCCGGCCTTGTAGTCGGTAATGTCCGCCGGCTTGTCGGAGGTGGTTTCCTCCTCGCCCGGCTTGTCGCCCAGCAGTTCCTTGAAGAACTTGTGGACCTGGTCGGTATCGACCGTGACGACGGACTCTCCGTAGTCGCCGGTGCCGTCGATGCTGGTGACGGGGATGGTCTGGAAGCTCACGTCGCCGCCGGCCATGTTCTGCATCTGTGTAGCCAGGCCCATGACATCCCAGCCGCTATCCAGCACCACGGAGCGCTGCACCGCGTTGTTGAGCTTGGACATGCTGCCGGGATCCGTCAGCGTCTTCGAGGACAGGACGTGGTTGGCCAGGCTGGCCATGTACGCCTGCTGGCGGGTGATGCGATCCAAGTCACCGCGGGGCAGTTCGTGGCGCTGGCGGACAAAGCTCAGCGCATCCTGGCCGGTGAGGGTCTGGCGCCCGGCCTTGAACTTCGCGCCGGACAGGGGCTCGTCCACCTTGTTTTTCAGGCACACGTCCACGCCGCCGACCGCGTCGGTCAGCAGCACAAAGCCCAGCAGGCCGACCTCGGCGTAGTGGTCCACGTTGATGCCGGTGAGGTCAGCCACAGAACTAATTAGCGCCTGTCGCCCGGCCTCGGTGGACTTCTTGTCGACCTCGGATTTGTTGGTCTCGCCGTTCTTGGACAGTTCCTGCGACTTCTCGAACTTCGCCGTTCCGTACACGCCGTTGAGCTTCATGTTTCCGTAGTCGCGGGTGCGCACGTAGGTATCGCGGGGCAGAGATACTGCGGTGGCGGAGGATCCATCATTCGGGATGCGGATCAGGATCATCGTGTCCGTGTTGGTGGCCTCTTCCTCGCCAGCGCGGAGCATGTCGATCTCCTGCTGCGACAGCGGATTGCCCTTCGCGTCCGTGCGCGAATCCACGCCCACCAGCAGAATGTCGGTCGCCCCATCGGGCTGGTTGCCGAGGTTCAGGTTATCGGCCTGAGCAAGACCATCGTTGAGGTTGCCGACGGCCATGTAGCCGATCCCCATCACGACCAGCGATAGTGCCGAGACTGCGGCGACTACTCCGCGCGACAGTCGGGAACCGATCTGCTTGGCTTCCCGGCCGCCCGGGGCTGCCTGGATGCGCCGCGAGTGGCGGCCTCTTTCATGCTCAGTCATTGTTATCACTTTAGCGGCAAAAATGCGGCTGGTGTAGTACTGGATTCATGAGTGTTTTGGTTTTCGGCGCCTCCGGCCAAGTCGGCCGCGCACTGTTGCGCCTTCGCCCGGACTTTGTGCCGGTAGGGCGAGCGCAGGCGGATCTGGCGGTGGCAGGTTCTGTGGATTCTTTCTTATTGACGCCACCGTCTCCCGTCGAAGCCATCGTCAACCTCGCCGCATTCACAGCGGTCGACGATGCCGAAAAGCCTGAGAACGCGAGTGCTGTGCACCAAGTGAATGCGGTAGCCCCTGGGCGCATGGCCTCCTGGGCGTGGGCGCACGGAGTGCCGATGCTACACGTCTCCACCGACTATGTGTTCCCGGGAACTCTGCCCGTGGGCTGGGAAAACCCAGTCGACGGCCAGCCCGCACCCGTGAACGCATACGGGCGCAGCAAGCTGGAAGGGGAGCGGCAGGTTCTGAACTTCGGCGGGCGCGTGGTGCGCACGGGGTGGGTGTACGACGCAGAGAGCCGGAACTTCGCCACCACCATGGTGCGCCTGGCCCGGTCGGGAGTGAACCCCACGGTGGTGGACGACCAATACGGCAGGCCCACCCACGCCTCCGTGCTGGCGGCGGAGCTCGCCGCCATGGTCGACGGGAAGCGCACCGCAGCGATCAGCCACGTGACAGGCTCCGGTCCAGTGACCACCTGGTGCGGATTCGCCCGCGAGATCTTCGCCACAATCGGCCACGACCCCCGGCGAGTGAAGGCTGTGCCGAGCAGCGAATATCCCACCCCCGCGCACAGGCCCCGCAACAGCACCCTGCAGATTCCAGCGAGTGGCCTGCCCGCGTGGCGAGATAGTTTGCGAGCCGCCCTGAGGTAACCTCAACGGCCATGACAGAGGCACCCATCGCGATTATCACCGTGACCTATTCACCGGGGGAGTACCTGGCCAAGTTCCTGGACTCGGTGCCGGCAAACGCCCGGGTCGTCATGGTTGATAACGGCTCCACCGACGGCGCGCCCGAAGCCGCCGCCGATGCAGGAAAGGCGGAGTTGCTCTACAGCGGGGGCAACATCGGCTACGGAGCCGGCATGAACCTCGGCGCCCGCCACCTGCGTGCGGCCCGCGAGGCTGGAGAAATCAACCGGGACTACCTGGTGATTTCCAACCCGGACGTGGTGTTCAGCGACGGTGCGATCGACGAGCTTATGGAGGCGGCGCGGCGTCATCCTCGAGCAGCAGCGCTGGGCCCCCGCATCGTAGAGGCAGACGGCACCGCCTACCCGTCGGCACGCGCGGTGCCGCAGCTGGGGTCCGGCATCGGGCATGCGCTTTTCGGCAAGATCTGGCCGACGAACCCCTGGACCAAGCGCTACCTGGACGATGCTGACATGGACAGCGAACGGCCCGCGGGGTGGCTGAGCGGATCCTGCCTGCTGCTGCGTTGGGATGCGTTCGAGGCGCTGGGTGGCTTCGACGAGCGCTACTTCATGTACATGGAGGACGTGGATCTGGGCGACCGGCTGGGGCGCGCGGGCTGGCTGAACGTCTTCGTGCCCAGCGCCGAGATTCGCCACGCCAAAGGTCACGTGGCCGGGAAGCACCCCGACGTGGTGCTGAAGGCCCATCACGACAGTGCGTACCGCTTCCAAGCTGATCGGCTGCCCGGGCTGCGTTACCTGCCGGTGCGGCTGGTGCTCAAGGCGGGGCTGAAGGTGCGCGAGAAGATCGCAATTGCCGCGGCCCACGGCGTGGGTTCTACAGCGGGCCGTTAACAGTAGCTAATCTGTGAGAATTAACAGCGATAGCAAGGGTATAGAAAGGCTAAAGAAGTGGTAGATCTCGCAGCCACGACCGACGCAGTGATCCTGGTCGGTGGCAAGGGCACTCGATTGCGCCCCCTGACCAACTCCATCCCGAAGCCAATGCTGCCGGTGGCGGGCGCGCCCTTCCTGGAGCACCTGCTGGCTCGCATCAAGGAGGCCGGCATGACGCACGTTGTGCTGGGGACCTCGTTCAAGGCGGAAGTTTTTGAGGAGCACTTCGGCGACGGCAGCCACCTGGGGCTGGAAATTGAATACGTCGTGGAAGATGAGCCACTGGGCACCGGCGGTGGCATCCGCAACGTCCTGGACCACCTGCGCTACGACCGTGCGATGGTATTCAACGGCGACGTCCTGGGTGGAACGGACCTGCAGGCCGTGCTGAATACGCACGTCGAGCAAGAGGCGGACGTCACCCTTCACCTGCTGCGCGTCTCCGACCCCCGCGCCTTCGGCTGCGTGCCGACCGATGCCGACGGTCGCGTGAGCGCCTTCCTGGAGAAGACGGAAGATCCGCCAACGGACCAGATCAATGCGGGCAGCTACGTGTTCAACCGATCCGTGATCGAGAAGATCCCAGCCGGCCGCCCGGTCAGTGTGGAGCGCGAGATTTTCCCGGGATTGCTGGAAGCCGGCGCCCGCGTATTCGGTCACGTGGATCAGGCCTACTGGCGCGACATGGGCACCCCGGCCGACTTCGTCCGCGGATCCTCGGACCTGGTGCGTGGTATTGCTCCCTCGCCACTGTTGGCTGGACGCAACGGAGAGAGCCTGGTTGATGAGTCCAGCGCCATCGCCGGGGGAGCGCTGCTGCTGGGCGGCACCGTGATCGGCCGCGGCGTGGAGGTCGGCGGCGGTGCACGCGTCGAGGAGTCTGTGATCTTCGACGGAGTGCAGATCGAAGCCGGCGCAACCGTTGAGCGCTGTGTTATTGCCGCGGGCGTGCGAATTGGCGCGCGGGCGCACCTGGTGGACTGTGTCATCGGTGAAGGCGCCGTCATCGGCGCGCGCTGCGAGCTGCGCGACGGGCTGCGCGTGTGGCCGGGAGTGAACCTGCCGGACGGTGGAGTGCGCTTCTCCTCTGATATTTAAGGCCGGTTTCGCGCCCGGCGAAAAAATTTAAAGAAATTTCACTACATCTAGTGTGTCCTGAACTAAAGGTTCAGGAGTACGCCCATATGTTGTGGTTTTAATTTTGGCCGCACGCATACATTGTGGTTGTGCGGCGTACCATTCGCTCAGGATTGCGGGGCGTATGGGGCGTATGTGACTGCTGTGACTAGTGGGGCTCCCGGGATTTCGTCAAAGGTTGACGTGGTGTAATTACCAGTGTGTAATCTTCAGTAGACCGACAAAAACGAAGCCTTTCAATGGCGCCAATCAGATGAGGAGATCCCCGTGGACAAGTCAGTAGACACAGCCCTTCGTGGCCACTTTGCTGACGGTTCCTCGGCGGTTGAGCAGGAGGCGAACGTGGATAACGAAGCTCGCCAGAAGAACCTCTTCGATCTAACGCAGGACTTCGATCTACTCTTCGATGCTGTGGAACAGGACTGGCAGGAACAGGCCCTGTGTGCACAGACGGATCCGGAGGCCTTCTTCCCGGAGAAGGGCGGCTCTACGCGCGAAGCGAAGCGAATCTGCCAGGCATGTGGCGTGCGTGACGAGTGCCTGGAATACGCCCTCGAACACGACGAGCGCTTCGGTATCTGGGGTGGACTCTCGGAGCGCGAGCGTCGCCGACTGAAGAAGCGTATCGGCTAATTAGCTTAAGCGGGGGTCGATCTGGTCGGGGGACACATTCAGGTAGCAGGCCACCAAGCGCACAATGATCATCCGTAGTAGTTCTCGAAGATCCTGCGCGGACGTTGCACGGGATTCTACGGGGCGGCGGAAGATGATGATGCGGGGGCGCGTCGGCGCCCCCTTGCTGTCCACGCCCGCCACGACTAGCCGACCCAGGGGAACCTGGCCATCGGCGACAACATCCTCCGGCCACTGCCGGTAGCCAGCACTCAGCCGCATGCGCGGGACAACGTCGACAGCAATGTCGAGGCTGGACAGTTCGGCGTCAAAACGCTCCAGGATTGGCTCGAAGGCATCGATAACCGCATCGTCGAAGCGCTGCGAACGCGACTTATTGCGCGGCACCTCCGGCAACAAGATGCCGCGGATGCCTCGACCGCGGGGATCCTGCCTCATGCGCGCCTCTTGCCTCATAGCCCCACATCTTAACCGCGGTACAGCGACATGCCACGAGGGCACGCTCGAAAGCGGACGGAAAAGGGCTACACTAATGCGCGTGACTTTCATCCGACAATGCTCTCGCCCCGGCTGCGGCAAACCCGCCGTCGCGACGTTGGAGTTCAACTATGCAGAGCAGCTAGCCATCGTGGGGCCGCTGAGCGTTAGCGGAAATCCGCACCGGTGGGATCTGTGCGAAAACCACGCCCGCCGCACCACCGTCCCCCAGGGCTGGCGGCTCGAATTCGTCGACGCCCCGGCAGAGGAGGCTGACGAAGAAGACCTTATGGCCCTGGCGGAAGCGGTGCAGCAGGCCGCAGAACACGATGTCGAGGAAGCACCGCAGCCAGCCCCCCGGCTTTACCGGCGCTCCGAAATCCCGGAGGCCACCCCGCACCACCCGTCGATGAAGAACCTGCCCCGATCCACCCCGCGCCGGCACCTGCGCGCGGTACGTAACCAGCATTAGCGAAAGGAAACCCCCATGGCTACCCACTCTCCCCAAGATGTAGCAGCGGCCATTAAGGCCTACGACGTACGCGGAGTTGTCGGCGAGGGCGCCGGATTCCTCAACGAAGACTTCGTGCGTGACGTGGCGGCATCCTTCGCCCGCCTCATGCGCGAAGAAGGGGCCGACACGATTGTGATCGGCCACGACATGCGCGACAGCTCCCCGAGCCTGGCCGCAGCTTTCGCCGAGGGCGTGAACGCGCAGGGACTGAACACCATCACCCTGGGGCTCACCAGCACCGACGAGCTCTACTACGCCAGCGGCGTGAAGCAGTGCCCGGGTGCGATGTTCACCGCCTCCCACAACCCAGCGAAGTACAACGGCATCAAGCTCTGCCGCGCCGGCGCCCGCCCCGTGGGGCAGGATTCTGGCCTGGACCGCATTTCCTCCGAACTGGTGGAAGGCGTGCCAGCCTACGATGGCGCGCCCGGCACCAACACCACTGAAGATGTGCTGGAAGGCTACGCCGACTACCTCAACAACCTCGTGCCGCTGAACATCCGCCCTCTCAAGGTTGCGGTGGACGCAGGCAACGGCATGGGCGGCCTGACCGTCCCGGCCGTGCTGAAGCAGGACGCGCTGGAGATCTTCGACCTCTACTTCGAGCTCGACGGCACCTTCCCCAACCACGAGGCAAACCCGCTGGATCCCAAGAACCTGGTCGACCTGCAGAAGTTTACCGTGGACCAGGGCGCGGATCTGGGCATCGCCTTCGACGGCGACGCGGACCGCTGCTTCATCGTCGACGAGTTGGGCGAGGCCGTTTCCCCTTCCACCATCTGCGCTATGATCGCCGAGCGCTACCTGGACGAACAGCCGGGGGCGACGATCATCCACAACCTGATCACCTCCAAGTCCGTGCGCGAGCTGGTGGAGGACAAGGGCGGCAAGCCGGTGCGCACCCGCGTGGGCCACTCCTTTATCAAGGCCCAGATGGCGCAGGAATCCGCAGTATTCGGCGGCGAGCACTCCGCCCACTACTACTTCAGCGACTTCTTCAACGCCGACTCGGGCATGCTGGCCGCCCTGCACGTCCTAGCTACCCTAGGCGGACAGGATAAGCCCCTGTCGGAGCTGAAGCGCGCCTACGAGACTTACCGTGCCTCCGGGGAGATCAACTCCGAGGTTGCCGACCAGGCGGGCCGCACCGAAGCCGTGGTGGAGGCCTTCGCCGATCGCACGGTATCCGTCGACCGGCTCGACGGCGTGACCATCGAGCTGCAGGATGGCTCGTGGTTGAACGTGAGGGCGTCCAATACAGAGCCCCTTCTTCGCCTCAACGTCGAAGCGCGCGACGACGAGGGCGTACAGGCCATCGTCGACGAAGCACTGGCAATTATCCGCGCTTAAGGGAGTTAAATGCAGCTCATCGAGGGTGTAGTACAGAATTACGCATGGGGTTCGCACGAGGCCCTGGCGCAGATCCAAGGGCGCCCGGCGCCAACCGAAAAGCCCGAGGCTGAACTGTGGTTCGGCGCGCACCCGGGAGCGCCGGGAGTGCTGCTGGACCTCATCGAGGCCGACCCGGAAGGGCAGCTGGGGCAGGGGCGCACGCGCCTGCCGTTCCTGCTGAAGCTGTTGGCCGCCGAGCGCGCCCTGAGCATCCAGGTGCACCCCACGAAGGCGCAGGCCGAAGCCGGATTCGCTGCTGACGAGGCCGCGGGAATCGCCCTCGACGCTTTCGAACGCAACTACAAGGACGACAACCACAAGCCCGAACTACTGGTAGCTCTGGGCGAGTTTGAGGCGATGGCCGGCTTCCGACCCCTGGCGCGCACCGCAGAGCTGCTGGAGTGGCTGGCTGTACCCGAACTGGACTTCCTGCGCGCCGCCGTGGTCGATGGCGATCTGCGCGAGGCCGTCGAGCGCACCCTGCACCTGCCCGCGCAGGACCTTCCCCGGATTATTGACGCCCTCACGCGGCGCTGCCGGGATGTTGCGGGCCAGGATCAGGGCTGGATGGGCGACGTGGCGGACCTTGTTGTGCGCCTGGAGGAGCAGTATCCGGCAGACGTCGGCGTGCTCTTTGGCCTGCTGCTCAACCGCGTGGTGCTGCAGGAGGGGGAGGCCCTCTACCTGGACGCTGGGCAGCTGCACGCCTACGTGCGTGGCACCGGCGTGGAGATCATGGCGAACTCCGATAACGTGCTGCGCTGTGGGCTGACCCCGAAGCACATCGACGTGGCGGAGCTGCTGAGCGTGGTGCGTTGGGAGGAACTGGCGGATCCCCGATTGCGTGCCGATAATGCTGGGGTGTACCACACCCCAGCAGAGGAGTTCAGCCTGTGCCGGATCGATGGCACAGGGCAAGTCACGGGGCCGGCGATCGTCCTTGCAGTGGGGGACACAGCAGAATGCGGCGAGCTGCAGGTAGAAAGCGGATCGGCAGCCTGGGTGCCCGCGGGCGAAGAGGCTACCGTGCGCGGAAAGGCCTTTATCGCTCGGCCGGGGGCGTAGCGTCCGTCGCCGGTCCCTTTGTGGTGTCGGTGGGCTTGCCCGTCTTCGGTTGCGGTTCGTCTGGATCGCTAGGTTCGCTCGGCGCCACCTCTGCATCCGTCTTGCCCGGGGTGGGTTTCTCGGTGGGGGTGGAGTGATCCTGATCGTCAGACCCGGCCGGCTCTGACGGGCGGGGGAACTCCGGGATTGGCGGAATCGGCGGAATGTGTGGGATTCCCTGATTCGAATCCTGGCCAGGCTTGGTGTGGGGCTGAGGCTGTGCCTGGGGCTGCGGCTGGGCCTGGGATTGGGGCTGTGCAGAGGTCTGGGGAGTGTTCTGCGAATTCAGCCCTTCCGCAATGATCGTCTCTGACGGCTGTGGGTTGGAGGTCTGGCGACCGTTCCACGCGTTCGGCGGAAGGTAGGGATCCTGTCCCAGCGGAGCTACGTTGGTGTAGTGTCCACTGCCGGGGCTTGCCTGGTGGGACGTGGAATAGGCCGGAGCCTTGGGCTGAGCCGTGGGCTCTGCCGAGGAGGGATTGTCGGGAACCACATCGTGTTCTTGGGACGCCGCTCCCGTGCTGATGGCGATCGTGGACTCCTCGGCGGACTGTGGCTTGGGTGCGGTGGCATCGGAGCCTGCCTGCCAGGTCCACACGCCAATCACGCCAGCAAGAGCCAAGCCGACCACGGCGATGCCGCTAATGACGCGAGGAAACCGCGGGTGCTCCTCGGGGGACTCGTAGATTACGGTGGTGCTTTCTTCTGTGGCCACTCGGCTCACCTCCTTTACTCTGTCGGTGTTGTCGACTCCTGCTGTGCAATGCGGGCGAGGGAAACAATGTTCCCCGGAAACCTACACTCGCGAACAAGAAAAGGTCACAATTTGGTTAAGGATAGGGAAGAGCCTAGCAGGGATCGTGCCATTTGACCATGGCTGCCACGCGCGCAAACGCGCTACAGTCGGTAATTAAGTGACAGAAAGGTCGGCAGGATGAGCAACTGGGACGAATTAATCTTCACGCAGGAAGACAACGTGGACTTCCTTGACGAAGTGGCAGAGCTTGAGGGCAACGAGGTTGCCCAAGCGCTGGTGGACGCAGTGAATCTGGCGCTACGTGACGGCCAGCCCGGATCCGTGGATCACTCCGTCGGCCTCTGCGCCGCAACCGTGGCGGCCATCTGGTCGGGCGCGCCGTTTAGTGTGGCGAACGTGGCCGACGATCACCCCTTCATCCGCGCCCACATCGGCCAGTGCCCAACCAACCTGCAGGAGGTTTCCTTGCAGCTCTTGGATGGCGAGTATGAGCGGCTGAGCGCCACGGAAGCAGTAGAGGCAGAAGACCTGGAAACCTTTGTTGAGGCCTTAAGTTAGAGTCCGGGACTGCTTGTCCAACACGTCTAATACACTGTGTTTGGTTTGTTAAATACAGCGTTTGCTAATCATGTGAGGAGTCACCCCACCCATGGAGTTTAAAGTCAAGGATCTCTCTCTGGCAGAGGCCGGCCGCCACCAGATCCGCTTGGCGGAATACGAGATGCCGGGGCTGATGCAGCTGCGCCGCGAGTACGCCGAGGATCAGCCACTGAAGGGCGCCCGCATCGCTGGTTCCATTCACATGACCGTGCAGACGGCCGTTCTGATCGAGACCCTGGTGGCCCTGGGCGCGGAAGTGCGCTGGGCTTCCTGCAACATCTTCTCCACTCAGGACGAGGCCGCGGCGGCCATCGTGGTCGGCGACGGTACCCCGGAGCAGCCCGCCGGCGTGCCGGTGTTCGCGTGGAAAGGGGAGACCCTGGACGAGTACTGGTGGTGCCTGAAGCAGATCTTCACCTGGGGTGAGGGCGTTGAGGCGAACATGATCCTCGACGACGGTGGCGATGCCACCATGGCCGTCATTAAGGGCATGGAATTCGAAAACGCCGGCCTCGTTCCGGATGCCGAGCCGCAGGATGCAGACGAATACAAGGCCTTCCTAGAGATGCTGCGTACGACTTTGGCGGAGGACGGTAGCTTCTGGAGCCGGGCGTCAGAAAACATCAAGGGCGTAACCGAAGAAACGACGACGGGCGTGCACCGCCTGTACCACTTCGCGGAACAGGGTGTGCTGCCGTTCCCGGCGATGAACGTCAACGATGCGGTGACGAAGTCCAAGTTCGATAACCGCTACGGCACCCGCCACTCGCTGATCGACGGCATCAACCGCGCCACCGACATGCTGATCGGCGGCAAGTCGGTGCTGCTGTGCGGCTACGGCGACGTCGGCAAGGGCTGCGCCGAAGCGCTGGCGGGACAGGGCGCGATCGTGAAGGTCACCGAGGTCGACCCGATCAACGCCCTGCAGGCGCTGATGGACGGATTCGAGGTTGTGCAGGTAGAGGACTTTATTAGTGACGCCGACATCGTCATCACTGCGACGGGGAACCTCGGAATCATCACGTTTGAGCACATGCAGATGATGAAGACCCACGCGGTACTGGGCAACATCGGCCACTTTGACAACGAGATCGACATGGCCAGCCTGCTGCACCGCGAAGACGTCAGCCGCGTGACCATCAAGCCGCAAGTCGACGAGTTCACCTTCCCAGGCGCACACGGCGACCCGGTATCTATCGTTGTGCTGAGTGAGGGCCGCCTGCTGAACCTGGGCAACGCCACCGGCCACCCGTCGTTTGTGATGTCCAACTCCTTCGCAGATCAGACGATTGCGCAGATCGAGCTATTCACGAAGTCCGACCAGTATGGCAACGAGGTGTACCGCCTGCCGAAGATTCTGGACGAGATGGTTGCGCGCATCCACGTTGAGGCGCTGGGTGGCAAACTGACGACGCTGACGAAGGAACAGGCCGAGTACATCGGCGTGGACGTTGCCGGCCCGTTCAAGCCGGAGCACTACCGCTACTAGAACATGATCATTAGCTTCGAAGGAGTAGACGGCGCCGGGAAGAACACCCTGGTTACTGCCGTGGAAAAGGAACTGGTGGCGCGTGAAGTGCCCGTGGCTCGGGTGGCTTTCCCGCGCTATGAGGAATCGCACTCCGCCATGCTGGCGCGCGAGGCACTGCACGAAAACCTGGGCGACCTGATTGATTCCGTGCACGGCATGGCCGCCCTGTTTGCGCTGGATCGCGCTGAGATCGGGGCAGAGCTGGCGGACTTTGATGCCGACGGCTACGTGATCCTGATCGACCGCTACACCGCATCGAACGTGGCCTACTCCGCGGCGCGGGTGGGCGGAGACGTGGCAGAAGTCGGCGAGTGGGTCACCCGCCTGGAACAGGACAAGCTAGGGATTCCAGCGCCCGACCTGCAGATCCTGGTGGACGTGGAGGCCGACGTGGCCGGGCAGCGCGCCCAGTCGCGGGAGGCACAGGATCAGTCGCGCGCGCGGGACGCCTACGAGCGGGACGGGAACCTGCAGGAGCGCACCGTCCGTGCTTACCGGGATCTCGCGCAGCGGGAATGGCTCAGTCCCTGGGTGGTGGTCGACAGCACCGGAGACGACTGTGAAGGACGCGCGGCAAAGGTCGCGGACCTGCTGGAAGAAATGAGAGGATAACACCGTGGAAACGACAATTCTGGTGGTCGATGACGACCCGGCAATCGCGGAAATGCTCACGATCGTCCTGCAGGGCGAAGGGTTCCGCACCGTCGTCGTGGGCGATGGAGTAGAGGCAGTAAAGGCCGCACAAGAGTGCAACCCCGACCTGATTCTGCTGGACGTGATGCTCCCCGGCATGAATGGCATCGACGTGTGCAAGGCGGTGCGCGAGCACTCCACAGTGCCGATCGTCATGCTGACGGCGCGTACCGACACGGTGGACGTGGTGCTGGGGCTGGAATCCGGCGCGGATGACTATGTACACAAGCCCTTCAAACCGAAGGAGCTAGTGGCGCGCGTGCGCGCCCGCCTGCGCCGCACCCCGGAGGAAGCCCAGACGGTGGAGTCCATCGACATCGCGGATCTACACATCGACGTGCCTGGCCACCAGGTGATCCGCGATGGCCAGGAGATCTCGCTGACCCCCATCGAGTTCGACCTGCTGGTCACCCTCGCCTCCCGTCCGCGCCAGGTGTTCTCCCGCGAAGAGCTGCTGGAGCAGGTCTGGGGCTACCGCAAGTCCAGCGATACCCGCCTAGTGAACGTACACATCCAGCGACTGCGCTCGAAGGTGGAGGTCGATCCGGACGACCCGAAGATCATCCAAACCGTCCGCGGAATCGGTTACAAAACCGGCGAATAGGCGCCCGTGGATCAGGAACAACGGCAGGACGGCACGCGTAAGAAGGACCGCAAGTCCAGGGCGGCAGAGGTTGCAGCCCAGCTGAGACGGCGGAAGGAAACCCTCGAGGAGGGGGCTACATTCTGGTCAGTGCTGCGCGACTTCTTCTGGCGACCGAAAGAGACCTGGCGCCGGGCGAAGAACACACTCTGGCTACGGTGGCGCGAGTCGATTCAGACACGCGTGATTGGCAGTGTGCTGGCCTCTAGCTCGGTGGCGATTCTGCTTATCGGCTTCATCCTGACCAGCTTCCTTGGCCAGCAGCTGCTGAACACCAAGTACTCCGAGGCCATCGAAGGCATGGATCGGGCGCGTGCTGCGGTGGAAGAGCAGATCGGTGCGACGGACTCCTCCAACCCGATTTCGGTGCGCCTAAGCTCAGCCCGGGCTGTACTTTCGAATCGCTCTGCGGGCGTGGACGAGACAAGTGCACCGGTGTATAACTCCGTCCTCATCGCCTCTGATGCCAGCGATGCGGACACGCAGATCCCGACCGACATCACCATCCCCGATGGCCTGCGCGACTTCGTGCGCCAAGGGCAGGTGGCCTACCAATACGCCCGCGTGGACGGCGACAACGGCAGCTACAAGGCGCTAATCATCGGCAGCCCGGTGAACTCCGATATCCCTGGGCTGGAGCTTTATCTGTTGATGCCGCTGTCTGCCGAGGAAGCCACGCTGAGCCTCATGCGAGGCCTTCTGGTGGCCGGCGGGATCGTCCTGATCGTCCTGCTGCTGGTTATCGCGTGGGTGTTCTCCCAGCAGCTCATCGGCCCGGTGCGCTCCGCCTCGCGTATCGCGGAGCGCTTCGCCGCCGGCCACCTACGGGAGCGCATGGTGGTCGACGGACAGGACGAAGTTGCGAAGCTGGCCATTAGCTTCAACGACATGGCCGAGAAACTGTCCACACAGATCCGCAACCTGGAAGAGTTCGGCTCTCTGCAAAGGCAATTCACCTCGGACGTCTCCCACGAGCTGCGCACCCCGCTGACAACCGTGCGCATGGCTGCGGACATGATCGAGGACAACGCAGATGAGCTCGACCCCGTCACTGCCCGCGCCGCGCACCTCATGACGAAGGAGCTCGACCGCTTCGAGACTCTCCTCGGCGACCTGCTGGAGATCTCCCGCCACGATGCGGGCGTGGCGAACCTCTCGGCCGAAAAGGTCGACGTGCGTGGTGTGGTGCGCTCCGCGCTGCAGCAGGTGCGCGCCATCGCCGAAGACGTCGGCACCGAGTTCAACGTGGATCTGCCGGAGGAACCGGTGGTTGTCCCCGTCGACTCCCGCCGCGTGGAAAGAATCTTGCGTAACCTCCTGGCCAACGCTGTCGATCACTCCGAGGGCAAACCCATCGACGTCGAGATGGCAGTAGGCAAGGGCTCCCTGGCCGTTGCCGTCACCGACCACGGCGTGGGGCTCAAGCCCGGTGAGGAAGAGATGGTGTTCAACCGTTTCTGGCGCTCCGATCCCTCCCGTGAACGCCGCACCGGTGGCACGGGCCTGGGCTTGGCCATCGCGAAGGAGGATGCAAACCTGCACGGTGGTCGCCTCGAAGCGACCGGAGAGCCCGGTGTGGGCGCCTGCTTCCGCCTGACCCTGCCCCTGAAGCAGGGGCGGACCGCGAAGGCCTCGCCGCTGCCTTTGGAGGTTGAGGCTGAGGGCGTCACTACCGAAGAGCAGGAAGGAGGCAACGATGAGTAACAAGACCATGAAGGTGCTGGCCGCAGTGACGGGGCTGGGGCTGATCGCGGCGTGCTCGACGCTGCCGGATAACTCCAGGCCCGAGGCGATCTCTAGCTACGCGCCGGCCCCCAGCGGGCAGGAAGCCCCGACGCCGGGTGACGGGCAAGCCGCCGACTTGCTGCTGCGCGACTTCTTCACCGCCAGTGCCCACCCGCTACGCGACCACCAGGCGGCGAAGAAGTTCCTGACCCCAGGGATGCAGAACAGGTGGCAGTCCAACGCGCCGACGATGGTCCTCGACCGCATCGACATCGCCTCGGAAGGCGAGGGTAGCGACACCAAGATCACCTACCGCGTCCGCGGCAACATCGTCGGCAACCTGGGCGTGGGCGGCGTGTTCGACCCGCAATACTCGGCGTTTGAAACCAACTACGAGCTGCAAAGCATTGACGGCCAATGGCGCATCAGCAACCTGCCGAACGTTGTGGTGCTGGATCGCCAGGACTTCCTGAGCACCTACCGCGCCCGCAACGTCTACTTCCCGGATCTCAACGGTCGTGCGCTCGTGCCGGATCGTCGATGGATCTACACCGGCCAGCAGTCCACCGCTGCCTCCTTGGTCTCGCTGTTGGTCGCCGGACCGCAGGAGCGCTTAAAGAAGGCGGTGCGGAACCTTCTTCCTGAGGACGCCACCGCCCAGGTTTCCGCCGACAACGAGGGAGACCCCTCCGTCAACTTCAGCGGCATCCAAGGGCTATCGCCTGACGTGCGGCGCTTGCTGGCCGCGCAAGTGGTGTGGACCCTTGCCGGATCCGAGGTTCGCGGCCCCTACGAGCTGCTGGCGGACGGCACGCCGATGTCCGACGACATGCGGCAAAAGTGGCTGGTCCAAGACCTGTCGGAATTCGATCCGAACGTGCAGGCACAGGTTCCACTGCGGGCGGTCTCCGGCGGTGATGTTTATCAGCAGGACGGCGCACGGGCCAAGAAGCTGGACGGTTGGCTGGCCGATCGCTACGTCGAGTCTGTGGCCTTGAGCCCGCGCGACGAGGTCTACGCCGCCGTGACCGGGCGAGGGGACGAGCAGCGCCAGCTGGTCATCGGCGGGAGGGACGAGCAGCCCGTCAGCTCCGTACAGGCGAAGTCCCTGACCCGGCCGACCTGGGGCCTGGACGCCACGACGCTCTACGTGGTGGTTGATGGCGAGAAGATCGTGCAGATCACCCGCAACCCGGAAACCGGCATCGCGGGGGAGAAGGAAGTCGATGCGGAAAACCTGAAGATGATCGAAGGCGACGAAAAACGCATTAGTGTGTTCCGCGTTTCGCACGATGGCACGCGCGCGGTGATGGTTGTCAACGGGCGGGTATACGTATCGGTGCTGGAGACCACCGAGGGCAGCAACAAGCGACTGGGTTCGCCGGTGGAGATCGGCAGCGCGGTGGGGGACACGGCCGTCAGCGCCGACTGGACCGAGGACGGTTCCGTGCTGGTCGGCACGCGCGCCAACGATGCGCCGGTGTGGGACGTGGAAGTGGATGGCTCCTATTCGCAGCAGATCACCGGTAGGAACCTGGCCGCGCCGGTGGTGTCGGTGGCAACGGACGGCAACAAGATTTACGTCACCGATGCCAATGCCTTGATGCAGTTCGACGTGGCTTCTGAGGAATCCCGCTTCTGGCGCGAAGTGCCGACCATGCAGGGAAAGCGGGCGACACCGGTGCTTGCGGACTAGGCTGGCTGCTTGTGGGGATCAGGGGGGATCTGGAAGCGCTTGCGGGGTTGGTCTGGCGGGCTGACTGCGTGTGCTGCGGACAGTTGAATGCGCAGCCGGCTGGGGGCGTGGTTGGTCGGCAACTGTGTGCAGAGTGCGGGGTGCAGCTGCTGCAGCCGTGGCAGCGTTGGCAGCCGCGGGTGGCCACCGTGCCGGTGTTTGCCGCGGGTACGTATGGCGGGGCGCGCCGGATGCTTATCCTGAGTGCGAAGGATCGTCTGCGGCCAGCAGCAATCACCGTCGCCGGGCGAGTGCTGGCCGCCGGGATTTTGCATGTTGCGGGATTGGGCCTGGTGCCGGATCCGCGGTTGGGGCGAGTGGTGTTGCTGCCTGCCCCGACGCGCAAGTCCGCAGCTCGACGCCGCGGCGGGGATATTGTGACGCGCATGTGTCATGCGGCGGCCGAGTTGTATTCCGGGATTGAGGTTCACCCGGTGGCGTGGCTGGATGAGCGAAGCGTGGACTCGGTAGGGCTGGACCGCCACCAGCGGCGCGAGAACGTGGCGGGCAGCATCTTGTTTGATACCGCGGCGATTGCACGCTTGCGTGGGGCGGAAGAGGCCGTAATTGTGGACGATGTGTGCACCACCGGGGCGACAACTGCGCAGTTCGCGCTGGCGTTATCGGCGCGTGGGGTACGGGCCAAGCTGGCTCTGGTGATAGCTGGAGCATAATTAGGGGGATACGCCCTAGCCCCAACAGTTCGATAGGTAGAATGGGAGCTGGAACGATCACCGTTGAAAGGCGGGGTAATCCGGCCCAGTCTTGGCGGTGACTGACTTTGGAGGTTGAGCAATGTCGACGGGCAAAAATTCGTCCAACTTCGGCAACGAGGAAGTGAACGCACCCGAGGCAGGCGTGGAAATCACCGGCCGCAATGTGGAGGTGCCGGAGCACTTCGCCGAGCGTGTTAAGGGCAAGCTGGCGAAAATCGAGCGCCTGGATCCCACCCTCACCTTTTTCCATGTAGAGCTGCAGCACGAGCCGAACCCGCGCCGTGGTGACGAGCAGGATCGCCTGCAGATTACGGCTACCGGCAAGGGGCACATCGCCCGCGCGGAAGCCAAGGAAGATTCCTTCTACGCAGCCCTGGAGGTTGCTGTTGGGCGCATGGAGCGCTCCCTGCGCAAGGTAAAGGCCCGCCGTAAGATTGCCCGCTCCGGGCACCGCACTCCGATGTCCATGGGAGAGGCCGCAGCCAGCCTGGTTGAAGAGGCCCGCCCGCAGGAGGAGCCGCAGAACGAGCAGGCTGGCCAGTACGACGTTGATCCTTATGAGGATCAGTTCAAGCCCGGCCAGGTTGTGCGCAAGAAGGTGCACAAGGCTGCCCCCATCAGCGTTGATCAGGCGCTGAGCGAAATGGAGCTGGTCGGTCACGACTTCTTCCTGTTCATTAACGAGGAGAATGGCCAGCCGTCCGTGGTGTACCGTCGCCACGCATTCGATTACGGTCTGATCACCCTGGAACAGAAGGAAGCCTAAACTTCCGGCGAAGTCCTAGCGCAGATGCATGTCTTGCCGGGTGCGGTTGCCTCCGCACTCGGTGGTGCGGGTAGAATTGTCCGAAGCTAATAAGTTCAAGACCCCGAGAAAAGGACAGCATCATCGTGCTAGGACTTTCGAAAATCCTGCGTATGGGCGAAGGCCGTGCGGTCAAGCGCCTGGCAAAGATCGCCGATCAGGTGATGGCCCTCGATGAGGAATACACCGAACTCAGCGATGACGAGCTGCGTGCCAAGACCGACGAGCTGAAGAAACGAGTCCAGGAAGACGGCGAAAGCCTGGACGACATTTTGCTCGAAGCTTTCGCCACTGCGCGTGAGGCTTCCTGGCGCGTGCTGGGGCAGAAGCACTACAAGGTGCAGATCATGGGCGGTGCCGGCCTGCACTTCGGCTACGTCTCCGAAATGAAGACCGGTGAGGGTAAGACCCTGACCTGTGTGCTCCCCGCCTACCTCAATGCACTGTCCGGCAAGGGCGTGCACGTCGTTACCGTCAACGACTACCTGGCTAAGCGTGACGCCGAGTGGATGGGTCGTGTGCACCGCTTCCTCGGCCTGTCCACCGACGTGATCCTGAGCGGCAAGAGCCCCGCCGAGCGCCGCGAAGCCTACTACGCGGACATCACCTATGGCACGAACAACGAGTTCGGCTTCGACTACCTGCGCGACAACATGGCTCACTCCCTCAACGACCTGGTGCAGCGTGGCCACAACTTCGCCATCGTGGATGAGGTCGACTCGATCCTCATCGATGAGGCTCGTACCCCGCTGATCATTTCCGGCCCGGTTGAGGGTTCCAGCAAGTGGTTCACCGCCTTCGCAGCAATCGCTCCGAAGCTGACCCGCGATATCCACTACGAAATTGACGAGCGGAAGAAGACCGTGGGCGTCAAGGAAGAGGGCGTGGAGTTCGTCGAGGACCAGCTGGGCATCGAGAACCTATACGCACCTGAGCACTCGCAGCTGGTGAGCTACCTCAACAACTCCATCAAGGCCAAGGAGCTGTTCACCCGCGATAAGGACTACATCGTCCGCAACGGCGAGGTCGTCATCGTCGACGAATTCACCGGCCGCATCCTGGACGGTCGCCGCTACAACGAAGGCATTCACCAGGCGATCGAGGCGAAGGAACACGTCGAGATCAAGAACGAGAACCAGACGCTGGCCACCGTCACGCTGCAGAACTACTTCCGCCTGTACGACAAGCTGTCCGGAATGACTGGTACGGCGGAGACCGAGGCCGCCGAGCTGAAGTCGACCTACAAGCTGGACGTCGCTGCGATCCCGACGAACAAGGAAAACAAGCGTAAGGATCACGTCGACCTGATCTACAAGACGCAGGAGGCGAAGTTCGAGGCTGTTGCCGAGGACATCGCCGAGCGCGTGGAGACCGGCCAGCCGGTGCTGGTGGGTACGACCTCCGTGGAGCGCTCCGAGTACCTGTCGAAGCTGCTGCAGCGCCGCGGCATCAAGCACAACGTGCTGAACGCGAAGTACCACGAGAAGGAAGCCGAGATCGTCGCACAGGCCGGCCGCTTGGGCGCGGTCACCGTCGCCACCAACATGGCCGGCCGTGGTACCGACATTGTGCTGGGTGGTAACCCGGACATCCTCGCCGACATCAACCTGCGCGAGCGTGGCCTGGATCCGGTGGAGACCCCGGAGGCCTACGAAGAGGCCTGGGACGACGAGATTGAGAAGGTCCGCAAGGAATCTAAGGAAGAGGCAGAGAAGGTCCGCGAGGTCGGTGGCCTGTACGTGCTGGGCACGGAGCGCCACGAGTCCCGCCGTATCGACAACCAGCTGCGCGGCCGTTCTGCACGTCAGGGCGACCCGGGCGAGACCCGTTTCTACCTGTCCATGCGCGACGACCTGATGGTGCGCTTCGTCGGCCAGACGATGGAGGCGATGATGACCCGCCTGAACATCCCGGATGATGAAGCCATCGACTCGAAGATGGTCACCAACGCCATCAAGGGCGCACAGTCCCAGGTGGAGTCCGCCAACTTCGAAATGCGCAAGAACGTTCTGAAGTACGACGAGGTCATGAATGAACAGCGCAAGGTGATCTACAGCGAGCGCCGTCAGATCCTCGAGGGCGAGGACGTGGAATCGCAGATCCGCAGCATGCTGAAGGACACCATCGAGGCCTACGTCGACGGCGCCACCGCCGAGGGCTACGTCGAGGACTGGGACCTGGATACCCTGTGGAACGCCCTGGAATCCCTGTACGGTCCGACGTTCACCCACGAGTCTCTGGTTGAGGGCGACGACTACGGCCGCCCCGGCGAGCTGAGCTCCTCCCAGCTGCTGGAGGCCGTGCTGGAGGACGCTAACCACGAGTACGACGAGCTGGAAGACAAGGTCACCGAACTCGCCGGCGAGGAGCAGATGCGTGGCATGGAGCGCGCATCCCTGCTGAACGTCGTGGATCAGAAGTGGCGCGAGCACCTCTACGAGATGGATTACCTCAAGGAGGGCATCGGCCTGCGCGCAATGGCGCAGCGCGATCCTCTGGTGGAATACCAGCGTGAGGGCGGCGACATGTTTAACCGCATGAAGGACGGCATCAAGGAAGAGACCGTCCGCCAGCTGTTCCTGGTGCGCAACCAGCTGAAGAACGCCGGCCAGGTGCACGTCGATGACCCGGCTGCCGGTAACGAGGGCGTGGCGGTCGACCGCGCTACGCAGACCACCATGGGTGGCTAGCCTCTAGATCAGACTGAGGCTATCGATCGCCCAGATCTTGATCCCGCGCCGCGCGGAGCTGCGAATCTGATGCAGCCCCGCGCGGCGCTTTTGCGTGTGCTGCGACATCGTGCCTGCCAAGGCGCGCACCCTGTCGCCCATCTGTACCGACGCGCAGAAGCGTACGCAGTCGCTGGCGCTGGGCTGTATGTGCAGGCTTATTATCGACGCCCCCACCTGCACCGGACGCGAACTTCGGCGAACTCGTAGTTGTTCCAACACCCGTTCGCTGAACGGTGCACGGCGCAGATTTTCGATCGGTCGGCGCCCTTCCAGTGCCTCCAGCCACAACTTGACCATCTGAGCGATGCGTTGGGGTGGGGGCGTGTGGGCGTCTAGAAAAGAATCGGCGACGACCGCCGACGGTTCCTTTACCGCCACGGCCGGGGTGGGCGGGCGCAGAAACACGAAGTCCGTTAGCGGGCGGGTGGGCGTTGAAGTGGTCACGAAAGAAGTTCCCCCTAGAAGATGTGATCGTGGCGCTTTCCCCCGAAGGCGCCGTACGCGACCAACTATAGCGAACCCGGCGCCCAGTGGGGAGGCGGCGGGCGAAAAGATGGCAGAATGTAGGGCATGCGTGGACTAGTAGTTGATTATTGCGGAGTGTTGGACGGAGCCGAGGAAGATCGTCGGCGGTGGCGGAAGCTGCTGTCCGCAGCGCGGGCAGAGGGGATCGCGACGGCGATTCTGTCTAACGACCCAGGTGGGGCGGGCGCGGCGCCGATTCGCACATGGCTGGAGGGCGGTTACGTGGATGCCGTGATCCTGTCCGGCGAGGTCGGCGCGGAGAAGCCCTCGGAGGAAATCTTCCGCATCACCGCCGATCGCCTGGACCTGCCGCAGCAGGACCTGGTGCTGGTGGACGACAACATTTTGAACATCCGCGGGGCCGTCGATGCGGGCCTGATCGGCATTTACTACCAGCAGTTCGACCGCGCGGTGGTGGAAATCACCGGCGTGTTCGAGCTGGAGGGGGAGTTCTAAACCATGTTGGTGTACATTCCCGCGACCTTTGACATGCTTGGCACCCTCGCGGAGCAGGGCGAGCACCCGGTGCGTTCCGCAGTGGGATTCGCCCTGACCCCTGCGGTGCGGGAGTTCTACACCGGTGGCGACGAGGAAGAGCTGGCGTACACGGCCTTCCTGGATGCCGCGCGCGCCTCGCTGCGGTTACTGAGCGCGGGCGGGGAGGAGCGCTTCCCGCACCGTCGTGTGGTAATCAGCGCCGAGTTCGACGATTCGGCCGTGACGCTGGCGCCGGAGGACGGTGAGTCTGTGGTGCGGCTGGACCCGGCCGTCGTTAAGGTGCAGCAGTTGTTGGCGATCCATGTTGATGACGCCGACGCGGAGGCCGCCACGGCGAAGGCGATCGAGTGCGTTGACGCAGCTGACCTGGGGGATGAAGATGCGGAATTCGCGCTGGGGGACTGCGAAGACAACCTTATGAGCTGGTACGACGCGAAGGAGCTGCCGTTCCTGGTGGACCTGATGTAGCTTATCGGGCTACATTTCCCACTCGTTGTTGCTGCGCAGGGCTTCCAATAGGCGGCGAATCGCAGTGACGCGCCGGGCGGAGGGGCCGGTGAGGGTATCCAGTGCGCACTCCGGGTCCGCGGGCGGGCCCATGTGGGTGCAGCCGCGCGGGCAGTCCTCGATGACTTCGCGCAGATCCTCGAAGACCTCCACCACTTTGTCCGGGTCGACGTGCGCCAATCCGAGGCTGCGGATGCCCGGGGTGTCGATGATCCAGCCACCCTGGGGGAGTTGGAGGGCTACCGACTGGGTGGAGGTGTGCCGCCCCTTGCCCACGCCGCTGACTTCGCCGGTGGCGCGCTCTGCATCGGGGATGAGGCGGTTGAAGAGGGTGGACTTGCCCACTCCCGAATGCCCCACCAGTGCGCTGACGTTGCCGGTGATGTAGCCGGAAAGCGCATCGAGGGGATCATCGATGCCGGTGGTGAGCACCTCGACGTCCAGGTCGCGGAACTCGGCGGCGAAGGCGCTGGGGTCGGCCAAGTCGGACTTGGTGAGGCACACCAGTGGGGTCAGGCCGCCGACGAAAGCCGCGATGAGGGCGCGTTCCACGAAGCCGGTGCGGGGTGGGGGATCGGCGACGGCGCTGACGATCAACAGGTAGTCCGCGTTGGCAACGACGATGCGTTCAAAAGAATCGGTATCGTCCGCAGTGCGGCGCAACACCGAGGTGCGGTCTTCGAGACGCACGATGCGTGCCAGGGTGTCCTTCTTGCCGGAGGTGTCGCCGACCACGCCGACGTGGTCGCCGACGACGACGTTGGTACGCCCCATCTCGCGGGCGCGCATGCAGGTGACCAGGGTACCGTCCTCGTCCAACACCACGCCCCACCGGCCGCGATCCTTGGAGACAACCATGCCGCGCTTGGCGTTTTTGTGGCTGGGGCGATCCTTGGTGCGGGGGCGGGAGCCCTTGCCGGGGCGCACCCGGACATCGGATTCGTCCCAGTTGCGGGCGCTGCTGTGTCGCCGCGCCATCTAGCGTTCCTGGCCTAACAGCTGTGCCCAGCGGCGGCGGAAGCCGGGGAGTGTCTTGGCGGTGGTATCCACGTCGGAAACCTGGATGCCCTCTACCCGCAGGCCCAGGATCGCGCCGGCGGTGGCCATGCGGTGGTCGGCATAGGATTCCCACCGGCCGCCTTCCAGAGCTGCCGGGTTGATAATGAGCCCGTCGGCGGTCTGTTCGACATTGCCTCCCAGGGCGTTGATGTTGTCGGCCAAGGCCTGCAGCCGGTCGGTCTCGTGTCCACGCAGGTGCGCGATGCCGTAGAGGTGGCTGCGGGATTCTGCGAGGGCGGCCAGGGCGGCGACAGTCGGGGTGAGCTCGCCGATGTCGTGCATGTCCCAGGTGATTCCCTCGAGTCGGCCGGAGCCGGTGACTACGAGTTCGCCACGGTGTACGTCGAGCTCGGCCTCTGCGCCCATGTCCAGCAGGATCTGGCGGAACTGATCGCCCGGCTGGTTGGTGGTGGCGGGCCAGTTCTGGATACGCACAGTGCCACCCGTGAGGACGCCCGCGGCCATGAACGGGGTGGCGTTCGACAGGTCTGGCTCCACATTCCACTGGCGACCGTGGATCGGGCC
The DNA here is from genome assembly GCF_014335105.1 of Corynebacterium sp. LK28. Lineage (NCBI taxonomy): Bacteria > Bacillati > Actinomycetota > Actinomycetes > Mycobacteriales > Corynebacteriaceae > Corynebacterium > Corynebacterium sp. LK28. The sequence goes on from NZ_PDGZ01000011.1 coordinate 68,295, forward strand.
GGGGTGGACTGTCCAGCGGTTGAAGGAGGTCTCGACGTTAACGCCGGCCTCGCGCAGCATCTGCACCGTCATTTCGACGTGTGGCTGGCTGGGAAGGGAGTTGCCCTCGTGGATGACCGTGACGCCCTCGGCGAAGCTGGCACCGGCCAGCAGCAGGCCGCTGACGAACTGGGAAGACTGGGAGGCGTCGATGGTGATCTCGCCGCCCTGGATCTGCCCCTTACCCTCTACGAAGAAAGGCAGCCCCTCCGGGTTGCACTCCGTGCTGGTGCTTACCTCCGCGCCTAGGGCGCGCAGGGAATCGAGGGTGGTGGACATCGGACGGCGTCGAGCCTCTACGTCTCCGTCGAAGGAAACAGTGCCGTTGGCCAATGCCGCGATCGGTGGGACGAAACGCATGACGGTGCCGGCCAGCCCGCAGTCGACCTGCCCGCCATGCAGCTTCTCGGCAGGGGTGACATACATCTGGTCGTTTTTCAGCAGGATCTGGGTACCCATGGCGCGCAGAGCCGCCATCATCAGTTCCGTATCGCGGCTGACGAGGCCACCGGTGATCGTGGAGGGCGCATCCGCCAGCGCGGCGAGGATCAGCGCACGGTTCGTAATCGACTTCGAGCCGGGGATGGCCACGGTGGCCTGTACGGGCTCGGTGGCGACGGGGGCGGGCCAGAGTTGTTCAGACATACCTGCAGACATACCCATATTGTCTCACTTTTTTGCTGGAAAAGAAGTATGGGGTGGGCATAATAGGCAGGTATGTGTGGCCGATACGTTCTGTTCAGCACGCTCGAGCAATTGTCCGCCGATACGCGCCGCAGGCTTCAGACCAAGCGCGTACTCCGTGCCGGGGAAGGGGAGTGGCCCGCCAACTACAACGTGGCGCCGACCACTCAGGTGCCCATCCTGCGGGAGTTTAAGGGCGAGGCGGCGATCGGCCCTGCGAACTGGGGCTACCCGCCGAAGAACGTGTTTAACGCCCGGGGAGAAACCGCGTTCGCTAAGCCCCTCTTTGCGGGCTCCCTGCCCTGTGCCTTCCCTATGGACGGCTGGTACGAGTGGACCGTCGGAGACGACGGAAAGAAGCAGCCCTGGTTTACCACGGCGCCGGACGGCCAGCCCATGTACGCCGCCGGGCTGTGCAAAGCCGTCGACGGGCAACTGTACGGAACAATCATCACGGTGGCGGCGCTCCCAGAGCTGGAATGGCTCCACGGCCGCATGCCGCGGATTTTGGTGGGCGACGAACTAGGCACGTGGCTGAAGGGTGAAGGGGCGGAGATGGTGGCGTCACCAAATAAAAAGACAGAAGTGCACAGCAGGAAGGCGGACAGGAAGGTCGGCTCCGTGGCGAACAACTACCCGGAGCTGGTGGGAATGAATCGGGGATAGAATTGCATTGAAAGAATCGTGAGAGGTGAGCGAATGAAACGCAGCAATGACAGCACTGATGAGCTGCTGCAAAGATTCGAGGCCGACGCGCTGCCCCTGCTGGATCAGCTGTACGGGGTGGCACTGCGGATGACGCGCAATCCGGCCGATGCGCAAGACCTGGTACAGGACGCGTATATGAAGGCCTACCAGGCGTTTGGCTCCTTTAAGGAGGGCACCAACCTGAAGGCGTGGATGTACCGAATCCTTACGAACACGTACATCAACAGCTACCGCAAGGCGCAACGGCGCCCCACGGAATCCAGCGCCGAAGACATGACTGACTGGCAGCTGGCCGAGACGGCGAAGCACGACTCTGTGGGGCTGGAATCCGCCGAGGTGGAGGCGCTGAAGAACATCCCCGACAAGCGGATACAGGATGCGCTGATGAGCCTGGGAGAGGACTACCGCATGGTCGTGTACTACGCGGACGTCGAAGGTCTGGCCTACAAGGAGATTGCCGAGATCATGGACACCCCCATTGGCACCGTGATGTCTAGGCTGCACCGCGGGCGCAAGCAGTTGCGCAGCAAGCTGAAGGACGTGGCGGCAGAGCACGGGATCGCGACAGTGAAGTCGCAGAAGACAGGAAAGACGCAGAAGAAACTCACGGAAGCGAAGGGATAAGAGCACATGTTCAAAGACAATTCGCGAAGGACAGACTGCGACGAACTGTTGGACGCCCTGTACGAGGTTGCCGATGGTGACGCCAACTGGGAGAGTCGCGAACGTCTGCGCGCTCACGCCGACGCTTGCCCGGAGTGCCTGCGACAGCTGGGGATCGAGCAGCAGGTGCGAGACCTCCTGCGGAGCTGCTGCAGCCAGCCCGCGCCGGTGGAACTGCGCGCAAGGATTTGTACGCAGCTGCGGGTGATTAGTTACCGCGTGGAGGAGTAGGTCGTGGAGAAGTAGGTCACAGTATTGTTCTTTCCCGGCCATTGCAGCCCTATGCAATCTAGATTTATTAGTAGATAGACATTGGGACGTCACGGTCTGAGGAGAGAACGGAGAGAGCTATGGAAGCTGCACAGATTGCGGAATGGACTTTCGTCGAAGAAGTTCCGATTCCGGAGGACGTCATGGCGCTGCTTGTGCCCGGCGAGCAGGCGGTCGTGGCTTTTAAGACTTTCAGGGATAGCGCAATCTTCACTACGAAGCGCCTGATCATGCGTGACGCACAGGGGCTACGAGGTAAGAAGGTTGAGGTTTATTCTCTGCCGTATTCGTCGATCAATATGTGGTCCACAGAGAACGCGGGAACCCTCGATTTCAATGCTGAGATTGAGCTATGGACCCGAGCCGGGAAGATCAAGGTGAAGATCGGTCGCGGTCTCGACGTTCGTCGCATTGATGCGTTGATCGCACATAGCGTTCTTGGGGCGTTGTAGGCAATAGCCCAATAGTCCTATAGCTCCAGAGCAAAGCAAAAGGCCGGCGGTGACCGCTTTATGCGGTGCACCTGCCGGCCTTTTTGTTACGGCTTAGCTGTTCGGGCGCTTGCCGTGGTTAGCCTTCTTCTTGCGACGATCCTTGCGCTTGCGGCCACGCTTGCTCATTGCAGCTCCTTGGTGTTTAAAGGGACAGTTTCAACCTGTTCAGCTTAGCGGGGGCGCCTAACTGGACAAAATGTTGGGGTTTAGACGGTGATGCGCTTGCGGGTGCGGGTGCGGCCACGGTTGGTGCGGCGCTTCAGTGCGCGACGCTCGTCCTCGGCCATGCCGCCCCATACGCCGGCATCCTGGCCGGACTCGATGGCCCAGTTCAGGCACTGGGAAGCAACGGGGCAGCGGTTGCAGACCAACTTTGCCTTGGCGATCTGTGCCAGGGCAGGGCCGGAGTTTCCAACGGGGAAGAACAGTTCGGGGTCTTCTTCACGACAAACGGCTTTGTGGCGCCAATCCATTATTGTGTTTCCCTTCTATTTTTCGGGCAATGTAAGCCCGAGGTGCGTCGTTAGTGTTGCTTGCGTCGTTGTGGGGACACTTTTGATCGAAGTTGGGCTCGACAAATTCACCTAGAGAATCTCTAGGTAAATTCAGGCAAAAGTGTTTCTGTGGCGAAGTGGCGTGCGTGCCAACGACAGGGGAAGGCAGCGGCGACTTCTCGCCATCGATTTAGGCTGAGTTGGTTTTCTGTTAACCTCTTGGCCTCTTATCGGTTACTTGGAAGATTCTGGCACGGTTCTGCCGGTTTGGCTAGAGTTTTCAGCAAAATGTGATGAACGCCACAAGGAAATAATTTGGTGCTAGTGAGGACTGCGATTAACGGGGCGCGCGCCCGAGCGCGACCACAGTTTTTCCGCGCTTCTCCACCAGCACATCGCCGGTCATCTTCAGCGTCACCGGTCCGGTGTATCCCTTGCGATCCACCGGAATCGTGCGCAGCAGCGCGCCGGTACTCCAATCCACGACTCCGATTCCCTTTTGCATCGGGACCAAAAGCCGGCCGCCCATTGGGGCTGCGGGTCCAATAGCGCCCTCGACCTGGAACTTCGGCTCCATTGTTGACGGCTTAAAAGCCACCACGCGCTTCCCGTCAAACCAACTCATTGCATGCGCGGAGTCCGCGGTTTGGGCACTAAAGAGCTCGCTTTGGCGCTTGTGTGGATCCAATAGGGGTGCGGGGTCAGCGGGAATCTGCTTGAATTTGCCCTGTTTATCCAGGATCTGGAAGCGGGAACCCTTGTTGTCTTTTTCATCCTTGGCACGGATCCCATTCCCGGGCACGTAGATCACAGCGCGATCCACGCTGATGCCGACTAGTTCACTGCCAGCTGGTACCTCGTATTCGTGAAACTCCTCCGGAACGTCCGAATCCTCCGGCTTGGTCTTCAATAGGCGGACCAGCTTTGTGTTCTTGTCGGGGCATGTCTGCGCCGTGGCGAGCAGTTCCTTGCGCGTCAGCGCGGAAGTAAAGGTGCATTCCAGATACTTCTGCTTGTTGGGCTTCACCGAGGTCTTCTTCTCGCCGACCTCGACTGTTCGCACCAGGTCGTAGCGCAGCAGCTCGGTTCGGGAAGGCGCCAGCATTCCAATGCTGTCGCGGCTTTGAAACAGGGCCACCGTGTTAGAAGCCAACATGTCGCGGGTGTGTCGATACTCACCTGTGCTGCTGTCGAGGGCCACGACCTGCCCGCAGCCCTTGGGTCCGTGCAGGAACAGGTTCGTCTTTTCCCAGTTCGCTGCCACACCGCAGAGCTTTTCCGGAGCGTCGTAGTGCCAAACTTCCTCGCCGTTATCGCCCCGCACCATCGTTGTCTTGCTATCGGCAGTCAGAACTACGCCGCCCTGATCCACAACCAGGTCGGGTGAATCGGTCTGCGCGCTCCATAACTCGTGCAGCTGCTGGGGGATTTGCTGGTCGTTGTTGTCCTCTCCGGCCTTGGCAAGAGTCTTATCAGAGGCCGAGATCGGCTGGTTAGCGACCCTGTGATCCACATTGCGCGCGTCGGAACCCAGCCATGTAATGCCACCGAGGGCAAGAGCGCCGGCTACCAGTGCGGCGGCGGCCATGTGGTCGCTGCGACGCGCCCGTTCGGGCGAGGGGAAACGTCGGCTCATCGGCGAGGCCCCCGGCTAGATTTCTTTACCTTCAATGCAGCACCTTTCACTCCGCGTGCCGAGCCTACCCTGTCGACCACATCTGCGGGCAGATCAAACTCTGCTAGGAACTCTGCGCTGGAGGAAAACCACTGTGGTGGGTCCTGAAGGCCCAGCCCTAGCGTGTCGCTGATGGCATTCCATCGCGCTACCTCGTCCCAACCAATCAGGCTCACTGCTGTGCCAGTATTTCCGGCGCGCCCGGTGCGGCCGATGCGGTGGACATAGGTGCGCTCGTCGTCCGGTACCTGGTAGTTGATCACGTGTGTGACGTCTTCGATATCGATTCCTCGTGCAGCCACGTCAGTCGCGACCATCACATCCACTTCGTTACGGCGGAACTCATCCAGGGATTCCTCGCGGTCTTTCTGCCGCATGTCCCCATGCACAGCCCCCACGCGGAACCCCAGCTTGGCGAGCTCCTCGGCCACGTTCGCCGCCTGCCTCTTCGTGCGTGCAAAGACGATGCTGCGTCCGCGACCGGGGGATTGCAGAATTCGGGCCAGCGCCGAGAGTCGATCGAGCTTATGAGATTGAAACACCACTTGCTTCGTCGACTCGTGCGTTGCTTCCGTCGCCGCGCTGTCCGCCTGAATCAACACTGGATGCCGCATGAAAGTCCTCGTCAGTGCCGCAATCGGCCCCGGCATCGTCGCGGAGAACAACATCGTCTGCCGCTGGGGGTTGGTTTGCGTCATGATGTCGCGCACATCGTCCAGGAAGCCCTGATCCAGCATTTCGTCAGCCTCGTCCAGCACGACGATCTCCACTGTGGCCAGCTGCAGGTGCCCCTGGCGTGCCAGGTCTAACAGCCTTCCTGGCGTACCGACGACGATATCCACGCCACGGTCCAGCGCCGCCGTTTGTTTCTCGAAGCCCACGCCGCCGTACACCGCCTGTACCTGCAACGGTCGGGTCTTTTTGTTTTTTCTTTGGGACGCCCCCTCGGTCCCCACCGGCACGCGCAGGTGCCGGGCTGCCAGGACGAGGTCGTCGGCAACTTGCAAGCACAATTCCCGGGTGGGCACAACGATCAAGGCGCGCGGGGTACCGTCGGGGGCGGTGACGGTGGCGTCATCAAAGACCCGATCCAGAACCGGAATGCCGAAGCCCAAGGTTTTGCCCATCCCCGTGCGTGCCTGGCCAATAACGTCGGAGCCCTTCAGCGCGATGGGCAGGGTGTATTCCTGGATGGCGAAGGCGTGGGTGATGTTGGCATCTGCCAGGGCTTCCGTGATTTCCGCAGCTACGCCGAGCGAACTAAAGGTCGGGCGGGGGCCAGTGGACATGGATACCTGCCTTCCTTGCTCGACGTCTATGATGGTCACAATACTGCACGTGAGTATAAAGCGAACATGAAGGAAGGATTCCCCATGCAGATCAAGGTCGGATTCGTACACAACGCCCGCGAGCTGGCTATCGCCGTCGATACCAAGGGTGAGCAGGCTAAGTCTCAGGACGAGTACGTCGCAGAGGTAGAGAACTTCCTGCGTTCCGGCGGTAGCGAAACTCTGACGATCGAGGGCGCTAAGGGTGCGCGCTACGTTCTGGTACGTGCGCAGGTTGCGTACGTCGAGGTCGGTGCGGAGGCCAAGAACTCCGTCGGCTTCGTTAGCTAGTTGGTTTTAGCCCTTATATATGAGTGGCAGCAGCAACTTTGAGCGGCGTCCAATTCCGCCGGCGCGGGAGGTTTGCGAGGCCTGTGAGGCCCGCGACGCGCGCATGGTTAATGGGGAACCGCGGGGTGGTCTGACCTTCCGCCAAGTTGTGCTGATTACTGCCATATTCGTCGTGGTGACGCTGCTGGTCATGCACAGCCTCATCAACGGTCTGGGAAGCGTTGAAGGGGTGAAGGGCGACGCTAAAGCGGTGACGCGCGATGCTCCCGGACCTGCGGATGGTTCGGAGCAGAATGGTAGCAACGGCGCTGGTGAACACGGTAATGGCAGCTACGACGATCTGAAACTCGGAGAGCTGCCGCCGGGCGGTAAGTACACCACGAAAGGCAGCGGAAAGTTCCGCACCGTCGGCGAGCCGGGGAAGTCTTTCGGCGAGGGCAAGAAAAAGTTCACCTATGTGGTGGAAGTGGAAACGACGCTGAAGGCCTCGGCCTACGGCGGGGACGATGCGTTTGCTGCGATGGTAGATGCCACGCTATCCAACCCGAAGTCCTGGGGCGGCGACCCGCGGTTTTCCTTCCAACACGTCGACGAAAAGAAATTGAAGAACGGTGAGGAGCCGGATCTGAGAATCCAGCTCACCTCGACCGAGACCACGGCGAAGACGTGCGGGGATACCTACGGGATCGAAACTAGCTGCAACTATCCGGGGGAGCGTCGCGTGGTGCTCAACGAGGCACGCTGGGTGCGTGGAGCGATCCCCTTTGAAGGGGATCTGGGCGCGTACCGGCAGTACATGATCAACCACGAGGTCGGCCACGGCGTGGGGCACAAGGCACACAAGCCGTGCACACGCGACGGCGGGCTGGCGCCGGTGATGATGCAGCAGACAATCAGTCTGAACAACGCCGAGATCTATAAAATCAACCCAGAAGAGCCCTTCGGACACGATTCGAAAACCTGCCGGGCCAACCCGTGGGTTTTCCCCTACGGTCCGAAAGACTCCTAACCCACGCGACCCACGCGACCTAAGCGACCCAAGCGACACAAGCAGAGCCAAGAAAAACGAGCAGATGATCAACGACGACCCGCACAGTGACTTCAACTCCCCGCCACCTGCGCATATTCTTGCCAGCTTCCAGGTTCCATCGGCGCGTCCGGTGTTGTTGGAGCAGGAGTGGAGCCAGGGGTGGCGCTGCGACCGGGCAGTGATTTCCCGCGCCGATGAACCGGCGCGCGCGGCGTGGATCGCCAAGATCATGTCGAAGGTGCGGCCCGCGGGAGTGTCCATGTCGCGCCCGATCTTCTCCTCCGACGGCCGCTTTAGCGTGTCCGGTTGGCGTGCGCGGACGTTTATGTCTGGCCACCAGTCGCCGCGTTTCGATGAGATGGTGGCAGCTGCGCTGCGGTTGAACGAGGCCCTGCGTGGCGAACCGAAGCCGACGTTCTTGGCGCCCCCGGTGGCGGGCAAGAAGTGGTACGAATACGACCTATACGCCGCAGCTGACCAGGCGGCGTTCGCGGAGGATCCAGCCGAATGGGTTACGCCGGTGCTGGCGCCAGAGAGCGTACCCCGCGAGGACGTAGCCGCAGCACTGGTCAAGGCCGCTGTGCTGGCCGAGATGCGCGGCCCCATCAGGGAAAACGACCAGCTGGTGCACGGGGACATAGCCGGGTGCACCATCTTTGATGGAACCGCCGACCCGATCGTGACGGATCTGTACCCGGCATGGCATCCGGCGGCGTGGACAGTGGCTCTGCTGATTGTGGACACGATGGCCTGGGGCAATGCCCCGGACGCGCTGCTGGATAGGTGGGCACACCTTCCGGACTTTCCGCAGTTGGCACTGCGAGCCGTGATGTACCGACTTTTCCTCCATGCGATGCTGCCGAACTCGCAGCCGGAATCCTGGGAGGGGCTCGGTCGAGTGGCCGATGTCGTCGAAGCGTGGGTGGCTAAGCAAGAGGTTGTCCGGGGCACGTGACAAACTAAGAGTCATGGATCGCCACAACACAGATAAGAGTCCGCAGAACACTCGCGATATTAACCGTGACCTGGAAAAACGCCTTGGTGCTAGCGGGCAGCCGCGAGTGCGACTAGGGGAGTCAGCTTCGGCCTTCAGCGCCACGGAGCACTTCGATGGGCTGGCAGGCGCGCTGGTAGAAGGTTCCGCCAAAGTTGATTATTCGAAACCCTATGCGATTCTCGGTGGGGCGGGTACCGGCAAAACGTCGCTACTGATCGCTGCAGCTAGAGATTTCCTGCTGCAGGGGGGATCGGCGTCCGAAATAATGTTCTTCGCCCCGTCGAAGGAGGCGGCGACGGCCGTGCGTGCCTCGCTGTACGAACGGGTGGCAGGGGAAGGCGATTACGCGGCGTCCGGCACTTTTGTGCGATCGGTGCACTCATGGGCGTTTGCTTTCTACCGCAGCGTGCAGGCTCTGCGAGGGAAGAAGCCGCCACGGCTGATTACGGGTGCGGAGCACGACATGCAGATCCGTGAGATTCTGCGTGGCACGGCACAAGATGGCAACCGGTACTGGCCGGACAACGTGGTTCCCGCGCTGGACTACGCCGGGTTTGCTCAGCAGTTGCGCGACTTGTTGCTGCGCGCCACCGAGCGCGGGCTGTCGGCGGCGGATCTGCGGGAGCTGGGGGTGGCGCACGACCGGCCGATGTGGGAGGGCGCGGGACATTTCTTAGAGGAATACCAGCAGGTACAGCGGCTGAGTCGCTCGGAGAGCTTGAACGCTTCTGAGCTGCTGCATGCCACGTTAGGCGCGTTCGAATGCCCTGAAGGCGCGCAGGTGGTGGAGCAGCAGCGGGAGAGGGTGAAGTTGCTGCTGGTGGACGATGCACACAACTTGGATCCGGCCTCGGCGCGGCTGATCCAGAGCTTTATCGCCCCCGGCACGCGCACCCTTATCGCGGGCGACCCAGATCAGTGCGTGTTCCACTTCCGCGGGGCGGATGAGGCTTTCTTGGACTCTTACTCGCAGGACCCGGATCACCGGGTTGTGCTCAGTGCTTCCTATCGTTTGACGCCCCCTGCGGCTCAGTCCGTTAATGCTGTCCGTAGGCACCTGAGTGCCCAGCCGAGTCGCGTGGTGCTGCGCTCTGCCGGTGCGGGGGAGACCGTGGGCGCGGCGGTTGCGGAGTCTATGAGGGCGGATTCCGTGCAGGTGACGATCGCCCCGACGGAGACGGCAGAGCGGCTGAAGATCGTAGATGTAGTGCGCCGTGCGCACGTCGAGGATTCGGTGGCGTGGGACGACATTGCCGTGATCGTGCGTGGCACGGGAAGCATTGCGCGGGTGCGCAGGTCGCTGATGGCCTATGGCGTGCCAGTGAAGGTGGATCCGACCTCCGTGGTACTGGCCGAGCAGCCACTTGTGCGAATGCTGCTGCTGGCGGCGGAGGCCAGCTACCGGGACCTGACGGTGGTGGAGATGAGCGACCTGCTGGAGGGCAGTGTCGGTGGCGCAGATCCGGTGATGGTGCGCCGCGTGCACCGTGCAGTGGCGCTGGCCATCCGCTCCGCGCAGTTGGCCGGGCAGGCGCTGCGGCAGCACGACAACGGTGCGCCCTTCCAGGCGGCTGACTACGTGACGGAGCTGCTGAATCGCCCCGAGGCCCCGGAAAATCAGTGGGTCACTAGCCACTGCGGACCGCGTGAGCAGGAGGTCCTGCAGCGAGTGTCCACCGTGCTGGAGGCCGGGCGGAAGGCACTGGCGGGGCAGCAGAGCGTGGAGATGGTGCTGTGGAAGATCTGGCAGGCCACGAAGCTGGATATGCATCTGCGCACACAAGCGCTGAAGGGGGGATCCCTGGGCGCACAGGCCGATGCCGACCTGGATGCGGTTATGAGCCTGTTCGACATCGTCGGTGACTTCGCAGAGCGCAACCCGCAGGCGAAGGTGAAGAGCTTCATTGACAACATCCGGGCCCAACAGGTGCCCACCGGTGGGCGCGACCAGCGCGGCGTGCGCGCCGGGGCGGTGGAGATCTTGCCGGCCCACGCGGCAGCAGGGCGCCAGTGGAAGGTTGCCGTGGTGGCCGGAGTGCAAGAAGGCCAGTGGCCTACCGGGCCGACCGTCGGCGGATTGTTCGGCCAGCTAGAGCTGGTGGATTTGCTGGATCGGAACATCGACCCGAGCGTGCCTGTTTCCCGCATCAACGATGCGATCGAAGAAGAACGCCGACTGTTCCTGCTAGCCATCAGCCGCGCGACGGATTTTGTGCACGTGACGAGTGTGCAGAACTCTGGTGACGAGGCTCTGGTGCCATCGCGCTTCATCGCCGAGATGGAGGTAGAGCCCACCGAGCTGGCAGCGACGGGTGACATCGAGGAGGCCTCCAGCCAACCGCCTGCCACATCCACAACTGGTGCGCTGCCACGCGTGCTGGCCATCGAATCCCTGCTGGCGGAGCTGCGGGATGCTGTAACCGATGAGAATCGGCCCGGCCACGAACGGCGTGCGGCTGCGCGGAACCTGGCCAAGATGGCGCGGGCTGGTGTGCACGGTGCGGCGCCGGAGGACTGGTGGGGAATGGCGCAGCCTTCCTCGGAGGAACGGGTGCTGTCGGGAGGCAAGATCCGGATGAGCCCCTCCAAGCTGGAGAGTTGGAACACCTGCGCGCTGCGAACCTTCCTGGATAGCAACGGCGGAGTGAGCGAATCCACCGAACCCATGCGCGTGGGCATCTTTATCCACGCCATCGCCGAGCAGATTGTGCAAGGCATGGAGCTCGGCGAGGCACAGCTGGCGGTCAAAGAGATTCTGCCGCACGTGCTCGACGGCCCAGGGTGGAAGGATACGCACACTGTGCAGCGCTGGGAGGGTGGCGTCGAGAGATTATATGACTACATCGCCAGCTACAGGGACCAAGGATTCGACCTAGAGTCCGAGCGCACCCTGCGGGCACAAGTGGGACAGACCGAGGACGGGATAGACGTGACGCTGAGCGGGCGTGCGGACCTGTTGGTGACGAACCCGGAGGATGGGCTGACGCAGGTGATCGACTTTAAGACAGGCAAGAAAGCGGTGTCGGAAAAGGCTGCAGAAGAGAGCCCGCAGCTCAGTGCGTATCAATTCTTGCTTACGCTCACCGAGCGCCCTGGCGGCGATGGGAAAAAGTACCAGCCCGGTGGTGCCGCGCTAGTCTACCCCGGAACCGAGGGAAGGCGCATTGCCAAACCTCAGGCAGAGCTGACAGAGGAAAAACTGGGCGACACGCACGACATGTTGATGGATATAGCTCCAGTGACAGCGGGGCCTACGTATCTGGCGACGATCAACGAGGAGTGCACGAACTGCGCATTCACATCGATTTGCCCCGCACAGCCAGAAGGAAAGCAGGTGGTCTAAATGGATAACAACAGGCACATTTTCAGCCCGCAGGAGCTTTCCCAGCTGATGGGGCAGAAGTTCGCCCCGACCGACGAGCAGGCCGAGGTCATCCAGGCCGGGCCGTTCGGCAACTTCCTGGTTGTTGCCGGAGCAGGCGCGGGTAAGACCGAAACCATGGCGGCGCGGGCCGTGTGGATGGTGGCCAACGGCTTCGCCCGGCCCGAGCAGATTCTGGGGCTGACCTTTACCCGCAAGGCCGCCGCGGAGCTGGGGGAGCGCATCCGCCAGCGCCTGCAAACGCTGGCGAGCAGCGCCTTCATGGATCAGCTGGCCACCGATGATCCGCGGCGCGAGGCGTTGAAGAACATCGCGCCGGCAGTGGCTACGTATGACTCCTACGCGGGGGACATCGTCCGTGAGTATGGACTGTTGATCCCTTCGGAGCCTGCGGCCAGGCTTATTACGGACGCCGAACGGTGGATGGTGGCCCGCGATGTGGTGCTGAACTCGCAGGGGAAGATATCCGTAGATAGGGCTGTGGGAACGGTCATCGAGGAGGTGTGTGCTCTGTCCGATGAGATGGACAACCACCTGGCGGACCCGGAAAAAGTAGCGGAGGAGAGTAAGGAGGCGCAAGAGAATCTCAAAGACTTACCAAGAAAAGCGAGAAGTCGAGTCGAGTTCAACAAGGAGAACCGGAGTTTCCTCGACGCGCAGGAATACCGCATCGAGCTTTTGCAGCTGGTGCGCGAATATCGGGAAGAGCTCCAGCGGCGGGAGTTGCTGACATTCGGCCAGCAGATGAGCAAGGCTGCGGGACTTGTGCGTGATCATGAGGTCGTCGGGGAAGAACAACGGCGACGTTTCCGCGTGGTGATGCTGGACGAGTACCAGGACACTGGACATGCCCAACGCATCATGCTGTCTTCGTTGTTTGGTAAGGGAAAGGCGAACGACGGTGAGTTCTCCGCGATGGCGGTGGGCGATCCTATGCAGTCGATTTATCTTTTCCGCGGCGCGACGGCCTCTAACTTGGAGAAGTTCCGCGAGGACTTTCGGGATTCGAACGGGAACCCAGCGGAGAAGCTGCAGCTGCTGACCTCCTGGCGCAACCCCACCACCGTGTTGGATATGGCCAACAAGGTCTCTACCTGGTCCATGGAGCGAAGCACCGACAGCACCGGACGCCTAGTTTCCGAGCTGCGCCCGCGCCCTGGTGCTGAAGACGGCGAGGTCGCTGTGGCTTTCTTTGATGAGCGCGAACAGGAGCTCGACTGGATGGCTGACAAGCTGCAGGAACGATGGCAGGAGTACCAGCAGAAGCTGGAAACGGCAGACGACCCGTCCAAGGTCAGACCTTTTTCCGCAGCGGTATTGGTGACCAAGAATGCGAACGCTGTTCCTATCTACAACAAGCTGGTCGAACGCGGGGTGCCCGCAGACATGACCGCCGGGCCAGGCCTGCTGGATCTTCCTGAAGTTGCGGATATCTTTGCCACACTGCGGGTGCTGGTGGACCCGACGGATGACGTGGCACTGCTGCGCATGCTGACTGGCCCGAGGTGGAACATCGGTGCCGCTGACCTTGCGGTGCTCACGCGACGCACAGAGCAGATTGCCAAACGCGGATCTGGGGAAGCGGAAAACATCGACGAAACCGTTTTGGAGCAGGAGCGACTGGAGAAAATCGAGTCTCTCCACACGCCCGGCGTGCGTGATGAACTGATAGCGGAGATCCTAGATGCCATTCCAGACCCCACCGAGTTTTCTGTCGGTCTGGTTGATGCACTCGCGGACATCCGAGATGCCGCGGATATGGGGATGTCACCCGAAGGCGCCCAAAGGCTGGAGCTGCTCGGTCGGGAGCTGGGGTATCTGCGGCGCCACAGCCTCAGCAAGAACCTGCCGGACTTGGTCGCGGACATCGAGAAGATGCTGGGAGTGCGGCATGAGGTGCTGGCGCGCTGGCACCGCCACCCGGATCAATCTATCGGCACCAGCCACCTGGATAGGTTTGCGGATATCGTTCGCGATTTCTCCCGCATCGGATCCGCAACCCCGAAAGCGCTGGTCGAATATCTGAAGGCGGCGCATGCCGAAGAAGACGGACTGACCCCCGGAGAAGTCCAGCGCAAGGACAATACCGTGCAGATCCTCACCGTCCATAAAGCCAAGGGGCTGGAGTGGGACATCGTTGCGGTGCCGCATGCTACGCGCGACAGTTTCAGCGATTACGCGCAACCGCGGAAAGACAAGAAGTATTCATGGACAACCACCGCTCAGGTCATTCCCAGCAGCCTGCGCGGGGATGCGGGGGAAAAGCCCGGAATGTACCCAATTCTGTCCCTCAAAGGCGTTGAGGACAGAAAGGCGCACGCGGACGCCTATGACGCATTCAATGTGGAAGTCAAGCGCTTTCGTTCAAAGGAGAACGACCGGCTGTTCTACGTGGCCATCACCCGATCCCAGAGGGTGCTCTATGTCAGTGGAGCGGCATATAAGGACGGCGCCAAGGACGCACAGGATCCTTCACTGTGTCTAGTACTGTTGCGGGACCACCTGCGGGAAAACAACCGCAAGGATTGTGTAGAGCACTGGTCTGACATGGGGCAGTATTACTCGAAGTTGGATGAGATGTTGAATAACTCGGAGCTTCCAGTCGAGCAGAGGAAGCTGCTTCCCACTGTCGAGGTCAATTCCCGGCGTTTAGAGTATGGCGAAGAGCGACAGCAGCGCGTCGCTGAAGCGAACAATGGCGCAGGCGCCCCCTGGCCCAGCCCAGCTCCCGCTACAGAGCGCCCCGGTGTGGCCGAAGCCGCCGACATGGTGCGCAAGGAAATCGAGGCGCTAGGCACGCAGGAGCCGGACAGCGCCGACACCCCAACCCCCTCCGCGCCCACCACCGTGGCCGAGGTGTGGGATCTCGAGACGGATATGCTGCTCGAGGAATATTCGGAAATGGACAACGCCGAGGTGCTGGTGCCACTGAAGGTGCGACTCACGGCTACCGAGATGGTGAGCCTGCGCAGGGATTCCGAAGAGTTCGCCCTGCGCGCCCGTCGTCCCATTCCCCTCGAGCCGAAACCCTACGCCAAGCGCGGCACCGCGTTCCACAACTGGGTGGAGGAACGCTACAAGCAGGTCACCCTGTTGGACGAGGAAGAGCTGCCGGGCGCCTCGGATGCTTCGCTCGGCGACCCTTACCTCGAGACCCTGAAGGAGGCGTTCCTGCACTCCGCATGGGCCGATCGCCAACCCGAAAGCGTGGAGGGTGCCTACTCTGTCACGATCGGCGGTCACGTGTTTGAGGGACGTATTGACGCCGTATTCCACGAAGGAGACGATCCCACCGACGGCTGGATCGTGGTGGACTGGAAAACAGGGCGCAAACCCACCGGCGCGGAATTGGACGCAGCCGAACAGCAGCTGGCCATTTACAGGCTGGCATGGGCGAAACTCCTCAGCACCAAACTGGGCGTGGAGGTGCCCGCCGACAACGTTCGCGCCGTGTTTCACTATGTCGCGGCAAATGAGACCTATGAACCGCGTACACTACTGTCTGCAGAGCAACTCGAGCGGATGCTTGGGGGCGTCACAAAGAAGGCACCCCAAGAGCACGACGGCGAAGAGCCACAAGGCAGCATCGAGCAGTGACGAGAGGACGTAGATGAGAGACCGGCTGCGCGAACGTTTTCGCGCCGACGATGAGGTCGATGAGCTACCGCCGCACGCACTGCTGAACATCGTCCGCATCCCGACCTCGGTGGTACAAAGCCCCTGGTGGCTCATCATCCGACGGATGTTCTACGCCTTCCTGCTGGTGCTTTTCGTCGCCTGCCTGGCCTACTTCGACAGGGACGGCTACGAGGGGATGGAAACGTTTGTGGACGCCCTGTATTACTCGTCGGTGTCCCTCTCGACGACGGGCTACGGCGATGTGTCACCGCAGACGCAGAACGCGCGACTGGTCAACACCCTCATCATCACCCCGGCCCGCCTGGTCTTCCTGGTGCTGCTGGTCGGCACGACGCTGTCAGTGCTGACCGAAGAATCCCGCAAAACGTTAGTCATCCGCCGCTGGAGGAAGAAAATGCGTAACCACACCATCGTTATCGGCTACGGCACCAAGGGCCGCTCCGCTATCGCGGCGCTGCTGGCCGACGGCGTATCGCCTTCGCAGATCGTCGTGGTGGATACGGACAGGGAGGTGCTGGATCAGGCGTCCGCGCAGGGGCTGGTGACGGTGCAGGGTACGGCTACCCGCTCCGACGTGCTGAAACTCGCCGGTGTGAACCGTGCCCGCGCGGTGGTCGTCGCACCGAACCAGGACGATACAGCGGTGCTGATCACACTGTCGGTGCGCGAGATCGCGCCTTCTGCAACGATCGTCGCGAGTGTGCGCGAATCCGATAACTCGCACCTGCTGCGGCAATCCGGTGCAGACTCGGTGGTCGTCTCCTCCGAAACGGCCGGGCGCCTGATGGGACTGGCGACGGTTACGCCATCAGTGACGGAGATGATGGAGGATCTGCTGTCGCCGGACGAAGGCTTCTCTATCGCCGAGCGCCTGGTCACCGAGGAAGAGGTTGGCGGCAACCCCCGCGTGCTAGAAGACGTGGTGCTGGGCGTGGTGCGCTCTGGCGAGCTGTACCGCATCGATTCCTCCGAGGCAGAGACGATCGAACCGGGCGACCGCGTGCTGTACGTGCGCTCCAACCCCGGTGCCGACGATATTCTCGGCACCAAGTAGGGGATCTGAGTGAGCTCCCTACTGGATGGTCTGGATCCGGAACAGGCGAGAGCGGCCTCCGCCCCGCGCGGACCGGTGAGCATCATCGCGGGCGCCGGCACCGGCAAGACCCGCACCATTACCCACCGCATTGCCTACCTGGTCGAGGGCGGATTCGTGAATCCTGACCACGTCCTGTCCGTGACCTTCACCGCCCGTGCGGCCGCGGAACTGCGTGAGCGCCTAGCGCTGATGAACATCCCCAAGGTGCAGGCCAAGACCTTCCACGCCGCAGCCATGCGGCAGCTGAAATACTTTTGGCCCGCCTATGCGGGCGTCCTGCCGTGGACGCTGCTGGACAACAAGTTCCGCGTCGTCTCCCGCGCCGCGCGGGCCGCGGGAGTGGAGGTCAGCACCCCGATGCTGGCGGACCTCATCGGGGAAATCGAATGGGCGAAATCCTCTTTGATCAGCGCGGAAGACTACCCGGACTTCGTGGAACCGCGCCGCCGTGATTGCCCAGTCGCCCCGCAAACCTTCGTCAAGGTCTTTCAGGGCTACGAGAACCTCAAGGCCACGCCGGAGGGAATGCTGCTGGACTTCGACGATCTGCTGCTGCATATGGCCGCAGCCATCGAGTCCAACACCGGCATCGCCGACGAGTTTCGTTCGCGCTACCGCACCTTCGTGGTCGACGAGTACCAGGACGTTACGCCCCTCCAGCAGCGCGTGTTGGACGCGTGGGTAGGCGACCGCGATGATCTGACCGTTGTGGGCGACGCGAACCAGACGATCTACAGCTTCAACGGCGCCACGCCGGAGTATCTGCTGGACTTCACCACCAAGTACCCGGAGTCCACCACCGTCCGCCTGCACCGGGACTACCGTTCCACCCCGCAGGTCGTGGACCTGGCTAACAATGTGATCGGCAAGGCGAAAGGACGCGTCGCTGGCACACGGCTGAAGCTGGAGGGCCAGCGCCCCGCAGGTCCGCTCCCGCAGTTCCATGAGTACCCCGACGAGCCCGCCGAGGCTGTGGCGGTAGTCAAGGAAATCCAGACGCTTATCCGCAAGGGCGTGGAACCCGCGAACATCGCGATCCTCTACCGCATCAACTCCCAGTCCGCGAACTACGAATACGAGCTCGAACAGGCCGGCATTGGCTACCAGGTCAAAGGCGGCGAGGGCTTCTTCAAGCGCGCGGAAATCCGGGAGGGAATGAACGCCATCACCGCCGCGGCGAAGAGGTACGACCCGGACCCGGAGGATGTGCCGGATGCCGTCCGCGCCGCGCTCGTCCCCGTCGGCCTGACGTCCACCGAACCCTCCGGTACCCAGGAGCGCGCCCGCTGGCAGTCCCTGCAGGCCCTCTTCCAGCTGGTCAAGGACATCACCACCACCGCGGCCGAACCTTTAAGCATGCAGGGCGTAGTCGCGTTGCTGAAGGAACGCATGAGTGCGAAGAACCCGCCGAAGTTTCAGGGAGTCACCCTGGCCAGCATTCACGCTGCCAAGGGGCTGGAATGGGACGCTGTATTCCTGGTTGGCCTCAACGAGGGCACCTTGCCGATCCGCCATGCCCTCAAAGGAGCGGGCTCGGAAGAGGCGATCGAGGAGGAACGCCGGCTGTTCTACGTCGGCATCACCCGCGCCCGGGAACACCTGCACCTCAGTTGGTCGCTGGCTCGCCAGGAGGGCTCCAAGTCAAACCGTCGCCGCACGCGCTTCCTCGACGGTTTGGTCCCGCAGGAGGAAGCGGCCGCCGCGCAGCGTCGTTCCGGTACCGGCGCCTCCGGTTCGCGGGACAGGCTGGGCGCACCGAAGAACGCCTGCGTGGTCTGCGGATCCAGGCTCGGCAGCCCGGAGCTAAAAATCCTCGGCCGCTGCGGGGAGCACGCCCCCGAGACGGATCACCTTCTGCTGACGGAGCTGCGGCAGTGGCGCAGCGCTCTGGCCAAGGACAAGGCGGTGCCGGCGTATGTCATTTTTAGTGACGCCACGTTGCGAGCCATCGCCGAGCAGCTGCCCACCACGTCTGACCAGTTGGTGGCCGTGCCGGGCATTGGTCCGGTCAAGGTGAAGGAGTTTGGTGAGGACGTTCTGGCGATCGTCAGCAACTACGCCTAGTTGATCCCGTGCACAGTTGATCCCGTGCACAGTTGGTCTTGTGCACAGCTAAACCCGCACCGCCCGGCAGGACAGGCAGTTGTCGTCGAAGGGGATGGGGTGGGTGTGCACGGCACCGGTGGCAAAGTCCACTAGCCGCCGTTGGGTGAGGACCTCCGGGATATCCGGTGGAGTCGGCAGCGCTTCCTGCCTAAGCCGCGCCATCTTTCGTTCCTGCCGATACTCGCGTTGCGCGCGCCACCAAGGCAGGACGTGTTCGTTAAGCATCATCGCGAACTGTGTGGAGGCTGCCTGGATCAGGTGCCTTTCCGTACTTCCGGGTCTACCTGTCGCCTGCAAGCGCACTCCTTTCCACCCGTCGTCGATCTGCCCGTAGTAGCTATCGGTGCAGGCCAGGCAGGGTGTTATGCCAGGGACGACCAGTGGGCCCAGCACCGATCGGCCGTCCACGATGCCAGCAGGGTAGTGGGCTACCCGGTTGACCATCAGTGCGTGTTGCACGTCCGGGGTCGGGAATACCGCGCCGGGCAGGGCCATCAGCGATCGCCGAGCCTCGCTGGGGGCGGTGACGATGCGGAAGCTCAAACCAAGAGCCTCTAGCACGGGCTCTAGCCGCTCGCTGGCCACGCCGGAGGCCAGCACGTGGAAGTCCACGTCCGACTGGGACGGCCGCAGGATTTTCGCCTGCAGCATCTCGGAGAGCATCTGCCGCGCATCTTCGGGTTCCAGCCCGCAGTAGCCCATCTTTTGGTGCAGCTCCTCGAACCCGATCCCGCCGCGCGCCAGTGCGAACACGTGCGCTACCTGGCCCGGGTTCACGTTCTTCGGTAGCGGCAGGATCATCGATTCGTGCGGTAGCACCCCGAATTGCAGGCCGATTGTCGGCCTGGCCAGGATCGCTGTGTTGGATGGCAGATTAAGCTCTAGCATGAATGAAGTTCCCCCAAGAAAGAGTCGCGCTCCCCATGCGCGCCTCGTCGCCTCTTACCCTAGCAGCGCTGCACCGTCCTCGCTGGTGGAAAGGATGTTCCTGTGGCTCCCTCCCTGCGTCGGCATAGCGTTATCGACCCTCAGCAGGTGGCCAGCGATGTGCAGGCGGAGCTAGCGCGGCAGCTGGCTCAGGGCAGGGAAGCTACTGACGCTGCGATCCCGCCCGTGAGCATTCGATTGTCCGCCCGGCGGAAAAAGACGGTCGCGGTGCGGGAGGAAGGCGATGGCTTCCTGATCATGGCGCCGGCCATCATTGGGGAGGCCGAGCTACGCAGAATCAGCATGGAGCTGGTGGGTAAGGCGCTGAGCAGTCGGCGTCATACGATAGGCAACAACGAGCTCGTCGAGCGCGCGGCGCAGCTCAACAACAAGTACCTCGGCGGCCGCGCGACGGTAAAAGAG
The DNA here is from genome assembly GCF_014335105.1 of Corynebacterium sp. LK28. Lineage (NCBI taxonomy): Bacteria > Bacillati > Actinomycetota > Actinomycetes > Mycobacteriales > Corynebacteriaceae > Corynebacterium > Corynebacterium sp. LK28. The sequence continues at coordinate 88,541 of NZ_PDGZ01000011.1, forward strand.
ATCAAGTTCGTCACGAACATGAACACGCGTTGGGGTAGTTGCTCGGTGCAGTCGAAGCGCATCCGGATCGCCCACCAGCTGCAGGATGTGCCGGGATATGTGCTGGATGCGGTGATTATCCACGAGCTGATCCACACGTTCGTGCCGAACCACGGCCCGGAGTTCCGCCGCTGGGAGGCGCACACCCCGCACCTGGAGAAGGCGCAGGGCTACCTGGAAGCCTTCAAACGCTGGGGGATGCGCGGCTAGCTACTTCTCGTCGCTCTGGCCGTCGGTGTCGCTCTGGCCGTTCTCGTCGCGCTTCTCGTTGAGCTCCCGCTCCAGCTTCTCGATTTCGCTGATGGGGTTGAAGCCCTCCATCTCGTCCTCGTCGAATGCCACGTTGCTGATGAAGGCCGCCGGGTTGTCCAGGTCGGAGGCAACCGGAAGGAAATCGGGGTGGTCCCATACGCTGTCGCGCTTAGTGACGCCTACCGCATCATCCAGCTTGCGCCACAGCTCGACTGCCTCGTTTGCCTTCGGAGCAGTGAAGCTGATGCCCAGAGCCTTAGTCAGCGCATCCATGGCGGGGGAGCCGTTGTTGCGGAACTCCGACCAGGCGGCGTTGATCATGGCCGCGGCGGGGATGCGGGAATCCAGGGCCACGCCGGTGACGTAATCCACCCAACCCTCGATCAGCGACAGGCTGGTTTCCAGGCGTTCGCGGGCGTGGGTGTTGGAGGAAACGACTTGCGGGGAGAAATCCTGCCCCTGCATGCGCTCCATCATCTCCTGCATCTTCGCCGGGTCGTTCAGCGATTCCGGGGTGAAGTCGCTGGTGGCTTCTTCCATGGCGGAGTAATCCAGCGACAGGCCGGCGGCGAACTCCTCGACATCCAGAATCAGGCGCTCCACCAGCCACGGGACGTGCTTGAACAGGCGCAGGTGCGCTGCCTCGCGCGCGGCCAGGTAGATCAGTGCTTCGCGGGGTTCGCAGCCCAGCTTTTTGGCCATCGCGTCCAGGTGCTCGGTGGCGATGGCAGCGGTCTCGCCTTGCGCAAGTGGTACGCCCCATTGGGTAGAAAGCACGACGTCGCTGGCCATCTCACCCAGAGTGTTGCCGAGCTGCACGCCGAAGTTCATGGCGTTGATCTGCTTCATCATTCCCGCCAGCGGGCCTAGCTGGCTGCGCATTTCCTCCGGCACCCCGCCGAGGGCAGCGTCGCCGAGCTTGTCAGCCAGGGGAGTAACTACCCGCTTCCACGTGTCGAAAGTCTCGTCCAACCACTGCGCGGGGCCGAAGGCCACGGAGCCGGACGCGCCGGCGGGCAGGATGGTGGCTTCGTCCAACCACAGCTCCGCCAGACGCACCGAGTCGGCCACTGCCTGTGAATCGCTGTGGCGCGGACGGGTGTCCTTCTTGGTGGCGGCGATGCGTTGGCGCGCCGTGCGCTTGGCCATCGCGTAGTTGACCGGCCCCTTACCGTCGGGGCTGTTCATATCGGTTCCGAAGCCGGAAAGCATGGAGCCGAACTGGTTCAGAATGTCGCCCAGGTTGCCGGCCCCCATGTTGCCTGCGCCACCCTTGCCACCGGCGTTGCCGCCCAGGGGGCCGCCGAAGAAGAAACCGAACTGGTTGTCGTGGTTATCTTTGTCGCGGTCGTCGTCGGAATCGTCCGGGCCGTGGAAGCCAAAGCCGAATTTACTCATGTACCCCACCGTACCGACTGTTGCAGTGCGAAAACGACCTCGAAGGGGCATATCGGCGCGTATTTTCGTGTGCTGAGAGCGAACAGGCGCCAGACCGCTCCACAGGGCGCGCTTAGCTAAATCATGGGGAAATACATGTAAAGTTGGGCGGGTGAATTTTTGGAACAGGCGTAATCGCACCATCGTCGTGGGTGCTGTCCCCGTGGTGGCGGTGTTTTCCCTCCTCGGGCTGCCGTCCATTCCCGGCACCAACATCGATCTCACCGTTCCCTATGCCGCTGAAGGCAGCGGGCCGACGTTCAACACCTTGGGCCAGGTCGATGGCCGAGAGGTAGTCGACATCACCGGCGCGAAGACTCACCCGACCAGTGGCAACCTCAACATGACCACCGTATCGGTGCGCACCAATATGACTCTCGCGCAGGCCTTTAAGCGCTGGGTGACCACTGACGACACGCTAGTTCCCCTAGAGCACGTATTCCCCTCCGGCAAGTCCTCGGAGGAGGTGCAGCGCCAGAACGCCGCCGCCTTCGCCAGCTCTGAATCCAACGCCACAATCTCGGCGATGAACTACCTACGCAAGCCTCTGGAGACCATGGTTCTGGAGGTATCCGAGGATTCCCCAGCACAGGGAAAGATCGAGGTCAACGACATCGTCACGAAGGTCGATGGGGAGAAGGTTACGCTGCCCAGCGAGCTATCGGACAAGGTTAAGGACAATAAGGCGGGCGATGAGGTCACCATCACCGTCAAGCGCCAGGGCAAGGAAAAAGACATCAAGGTCAAGCTCGGCGAACTGCCGAAGGAGCTACGTGGCGACCATCCGCAGGGCACCGCGTTCCTCGGCGTGACCACCGTTGCCCAGCCGGGTGGCGACATCAAGGTGGAGTACAACCTCACCGACATCGGCGGCCCATCCGCCGGTTTGATGTTCTCTTTGGCGGTGGTCGACAAGCTCTCGCCCGAGGAACTCACAGGTGGGAAGTTCGTCGCCGGTACCGGAACTATAGACGCCTCAGGCAAGGTCGGCCCCATTGGTGGCATCACTCACAAGATCGCCGCCGCCAAGGAAGCTGGTGCAGAGGTGTTCCTCGTACCAGCGAAGAACTGCGCGGAGGCAGTGCATGAGCCTCCGGAGGGAATCACCCTGTTGAAGGTCGACACTCTCGATGATGCGATTAAGGACCTCAAGGATTACAACGAGGGCAAGCAGGCCGATACCTGCAAGTAGCAGCTATTCGTCGGCTTCGAAGGTTGCGCGCAGCGTGTGAATCACGCCGGGGGCGATATCGTCCCCGCCGAGCAGCTGCACCTTGTCCTGGCCGAAAGGATCTTCTGCAAGCTCCTCCTCGCTGGGGCGTAGCTGGATAAGGGAGCGTTCGGGGCCGGAGAGGTCGGCGTCACAAAGAAGTCCGCTAAACAAGCGAGCCTGGCGCGGGGTAGGGTCCGCACCGGGGGCGGCGTTGGAGAAGGTGATCTCCTGGGCCAGGATCGCACCTACGACGGGGGCGGGCCAGCGGATGGTGGCGAGGAACTGGCCGAGCTCCTCGCTGCCCGGGCGGATGTCCTCCGGAATGTCCTCCTGCACCACGAGGGCGAGGGGATTGGCGGGCGCATCGTCATCGAATGCCTGTGGCGCGGCATCCGCAACCAGAGCGGCAGGTACCAGGGCAAACAAGGTGGCGGGCTGGTCCCAACCCTCCGCCTGTACGAAATCCACAGCCTCGCGTAGCGCGGCATTGAGCACGCGCTCGTCCTGCAGATCGACGGACGCAGAAGGGTCGGGGAAGGTCATGCGAAAGCCTTTCTTAAATCACTGCTGATTTGATCGTGCATTGTTTTGTTATGACGCTTAAGGAATTGTACGTATTCTGGTGGAAACCTCGCGTATTAGCGATACAGACAGGCGCGATAAGCAGGAGAGTAATTAAGCCTTGAGCACGCCAACGCCACCGCCTTCGGGGCGACCGAAGCAGAAGTTCCCATCCAGCCAGGGGCCGAGCAGGCGCTCGAAAATCCTTGGTATTGCAGTGGCGGTTATCGCCGCCGCTATTTTCGTTATCCCGGTGGTGGTGAGTACTTATACCGACTTCGCGTGGTTCCGCAGCGTGGATTACCAGGGCGTGTTCGTGAATGTGATCGTCACCCGCGTGGCACTGTTCGCCATCTTCGGCGCCTTCGGTGCGCTGCTGTCTTGGCTGGCGGCCTTCCTGGCTTACCGCGCGCGGCCGGATGAGATCGACTCGCTGGGCACATCCTCGCCATTGGCGGAGTACCGGCCGATGATTCGCCGCAACATGCGGCCATTCCTGCTGGGGATTCCGCTGTTCGTCGGAGTGATCACCGGCATGATCGTGCAGTCGAATTGGCGCTCTGTATTGATGTTCCTGAACGGTTCGAACTTCGGTGTGCGCGACCCGCAGTTCGGCAAGGATCTGGGCTTTTATGCCTTTAACCTGCCGTTCCTGCAGATGCTGGTTTCTACGTTCAGTGTGCTGCTGATCTTGGCTTTTGTGATCAACGGCGTTGGCCACTACCTGCTGGGATCCATCACTACGGGTAACCCGCGAGTGGGGGAGAAGGCCTCGATCTCCACGAGTGCACGCCGCCAGCTGGCCGTGATCGCGGGCGTGTGGATGCTGCTGAAGGCAGTGGGGTATTGGTTCGACCGCTATGGGCTGCTGACCCGTTCGCACGATACCTTCACCGGCGCTTCCTACACTGATGTGAATGCGGTGCTGCCGGCGCAGATCGTGCTGTTGGTGATCTCCCTGTTCGTCGCAGCGATGTTCTTTGTCACCATTGTGCTGCGCGACCTGCGCATTCCGGCCTTGGCGGTGGCGCTGATGGTGGGTTCCTCGCTGACCGTGGGGTTGATCTGGCCCGCAATGCTGGAGCAGTTCTCCGTCAACCCGAACCGTGCGGAGAAGGAACGCGAGTACATCGCCCGCAACATCGAGGCGACCCGCTACGCCTACGGTATCGGGGACGACAAGGTTACCTACGACCGCGACTGGGGTTCTTCCGGCGATGCGGCGTCGAAGGAACAGAAGAAGGCCGTGGCTGACGATTCTGCCACCCTGTCCAACGTGCGCCTGCTGGACCCGGAAGTACTGACCCCGACGTTTACCCAGCAACAGCAGCTGCGTAACTTCTATGGCTTCCCCGACGAGCTGGCGATCGACCGCTACAAAGTCGATGGCCAGATGCGCGATTTTGTGGTTGCTGCCCGTGAGCTGAACCCGAACACCCTGGACGGTAACCAGAAGGACTGGATCAACCGCCACACCGTGTACACCCACGGCAATGGTTTCGTGGCTGCGCCCGCCCGCAAGGTCGACGAGGTCGCCCGTGATGTGGGATCGGCTCGCGGTGGCTACCCGGTCTACACTGTGGCGGATCTGCAGTCGATGGAGTCGGGTAAGCAGGGCGGCGAGCTGAAGCTGGATATTAAGCAGCCGCGCATTTACTTCGGCCCGGTCATTGCATCGTCGAAACAGAACAACTCTGACTATGCGATCGTCGGCAACACCGAGGGCGAGCCGCTGGAGTACGATACCGACGCATCTAACTACACCTACACCGGTACCGGTGGAGTGGACGTATCGAACTACTTCAACCGACTGATGTTCTCGGCGCACTTTGAGTCGATGAATATGCTGCTGACGGATCGCATCGGCGAGGGGTCGAAGATCCTTTATGAGCGCGACCCCCGCGAGCGTGTGCATAAGGTTGCGCCGTGGCTGACCACGGATTCCAAGACCTACCCGATCGTCATTGATGGCCGTGTGAAGTGGGTCGTTGACGGCTACACGACGTTGAATAGCCTGCCCTACTCCGAGCGGATTGGGCTCACTGATTCTACTGCGGACGCCATCAACCCCGACGGCGTTAGTGAGTCCCAGGTCGTCGACAATGAAGTTGGCTACATTCGCAATTCCGTGAAGGCCGTGGTCGACGCGTACGACGGCAGCGTGGATCTGTACGCTTTCGACGAATCGGATCCGGTGCTGAAGGCGTGGCGGGGCGCGTTCCCGGGTGTGGTGAAGCCGCGCGCCGAGATCAGCAAGGAGCTGGAGGACCACCTGCGCTACCCGGAGGACATGTTCAAGGTGCAGCGCGAGCTGATCGCTAAGTACCACGTCTCCGACCCGGGCGTGTTCTTCCAGAACGACTCCTTCTGGTCGGTGCCGACCGACCCGACTGCACCGCAGGATCGCCAGGATAACGCACAGCCTCCGTACTACGTGGTGGCGGCTGACCCGAAGACCAACAAGCCTTCTTTCCAGCTGATCACCCCGTTCCGTGGTCTGCGCCGTGAGTTCCTGGCCGCACACATGTCCGTGAGCTCCGACCCGGATAACTACGGCAAGATCAGCGTGCGCGTGCTGCCGACGGGTACGCAGACTCTGGGCCCGAACCAAGCGCAGGACACGATGATGTCCTCTGACGAGATCGCCCGCGAGCGCACCCTGCTGAAGGGCACGAACGACCTGACGAATGGCAACCTGCTGACGTTGCCGGTGGGTGATGGGCAGATCCTGTATGTAGAGCCGGTGTACTCGCAGCGCAGTGGCCAGGATTCGGCCTTCCCGAAGCTTTTGCGTGTGCTGGTGAGCTACAACGGCCAGGTGGGCTACGCCCCGACCATTGCCGAGGCGCTGAGCCAGGTGGGTATTAACACGTCCTCCACCACCGACATTCGGGAGATTGATGGTTCCGTGGTTGATCCGAACAAGAACAAGGGTAAAGACCAGGGCGACGGCAAGGGTAAGGACGAGAGCGACAAGGACAAGAATAAGTCCAAGGACGAGCAGAGCTCGGATGGGAAGGGTGCTGCCGGCAAGTCCGATGACAAGGGCACCGATACGACCCCGGAGCAGCGCGTGCGCGATGCGATGGACAAAGTGAAGAAGACCCGTGAGTCCGGCAGCTTTGAGGAGTTCGGCAAGGCACTGGACGAACTGGATAAGGCAGTCCAGGACCTGCAATCCGAGCGTTAACCACCGGTGAAATCGTCTGCGACCAGGCGATTTCACTTTATCCGGGCTCTGCGTTACAGTAGGGGAGTCGCTGACGCGATAGCGTACAGCACTCGTCGCGGGGTGGAGCAGCTCGGTAGCTCGCTGGGCTCATAACCCAGAGGTCGTAGGTTCGAATCCTGCCCCCGCTACAAATAGCGCCCTTCTTTTAGCTTGTGCTGGAAGAGGGGTGCTTCTTTATTGTGTCATCGCCTACGGCGAAAAGGTTATTGCCCCGCCTGTATACGTGCACCTAAGTGGGGTTTGGGGGCTACTTATGCCATGCGGTGATGTGGCTAATATCGGTGGTTTGGCGCGCATGCCACAGGTCATACTCTTCCTGCAGTCCAAGCCAGAACTCTGCAGAGTTCCCAAAGAAAGCAGATAAGCGTAGAGCCATATCGGCGCTTACGCCAATGGAGCCGCGCACCAGTTTGGATATTTGCGAATCGGTCGTCCGGATTTCCTTGGCGAGTCGATACTGGGTAATCCCAAGTGGTTGTAGGAACTCTGCGAACAGGATTTCGCCCGGGTGCGGCACAGGCACCGTATCTAGCGATGAGGCGGTGTTAGTGGTAGTCGATGAAGTCAACATCAACAGCTCCTTTCTGGTTCCAGCGGAAAATGATGCGCCATTGCGCATTCACACGTATTGAGTAATAGCCCTCAAGGTTGCCCTTAAGTTGTTCGAGGCGGTTTGAGGGAGGGATGCGTAGGTCATTTAATTCAGTTGATCGAGCGATCATTATCAACTTGCGTCGGACAATCTTGCGAAGATCGGGCGGAACGTACCTCGGGGGTGTG
>NZ_PDGZ01000004.1:0-91095 GCF_014335105.1 Corynebacterium sp. LK28
GTCGCTTCTCCCTGTGCCGGCGCAGCTACGCCTGCGGAGATCGATGCCGCTGCGATGCCTACCGCCAAAGTCTTGCGAACCTTCATGGGGAAGCATTCCTTTCTGGAGGATTCGTGTAGTCAAAACAAGTCGAAAACAAGTCAAAAAACCAGCCATGGGGGAGCAGGTTTCGTAAGTGAAATCGATCACCGGAGCCCCAGCGTTAGCTTTCGGGGCACCATCGTTAGCTTTTGGGGTAGATTCGGGCGCGAATGGCACTGGATCGAGGTTGCGACAGGCTGCTTTCGGCGAAAGTTTGGCCGCAAATGTCGTTAGAACGGGAATACGTCGGACGGTTTTCAAACCGTAGGGTGAGCACATCTCTCTGACCAGGCATTATGTCTAGATGAAAATGAGTTGAAATAACGTATTCACGTTCTAGCGACATTCGCCCCTGAAAGCCGCCACATTCGCCCCTGAAAGTCGCCGCATTCGCCTCGATAATCGGCACTTCTGCGCCTGTGAGCTGGTCAGGTCAGAGCCCGGGAGCCGGACAGGCCGGGGAGTAGCCCGGGAGCCGGGCAGGCCGGGCAGTAGCAGCTGGGGTCGGGAAACCGAGAGGCAAGCCGCCCCAGCTAACCGCTAGGCCCGGTGCTGGCGGTAGTAGGCGATGAGGTCGTCGGTGGAGGAGTCGCCGGCGTCACTACGCTCAGCGCCAGTAACCGCAGGCAACAGTGCGCTTGCCTGCTTCTTGCCGAGCTCCACACCCCACTGGTCAAAGCTGTTGATGCCCCAGATCACGCCTTGTACAAAGACAATGTGCTCGTACAGCGCGATCAGCGCACCCAGCGTATTCGGGGTCAGCTTGTTAGCCAGAATGGTGGTGGTCGGCCGGTTGCCGGGCATCACCTTGTGGGGGATCAGTTCGGGCGCCACGCCCTCTTCCTTCAGCTCCTCGGCGTTTTTGCCGAAGGCCAGCACGCGGGTCTGGGCGAAGAAGTTGGACATCAGCATGTCGTGCATGCTGGTGGTTCCGTCGGCGGCCACCGCATCGTCGTGCGGGTTCACAAAGCCGATGAAGTCGGCAGGCACCAAATGCGTGCCCTGGTGCAGTAGCTGGAAGAAAGCGTGCTGGCCGTTCGTGCCGGGCTCACCCCAGTAAATTTCGCCGGACGGGATCTCCACTGGCGTGCCGTCCAGCTGCACGGACTTGCCGTTGGATTCCATCGTCAGCTGCTGCAGGTAGGCGGGGAAGCGCGCCATGTCCTCGGAATATGGCAGCACCGCATGCGACTGCGCACCCAGGAAGTCGGTGTACCACACGCCCAGCATGCCCATCAGTACCGGAATGTTCATTTCCAGCGGCTCGGTGCGGAAGTGGTCGTCGACCTCGTGGAAGCCCTCCAGGAAACGCATGAAGTCCTGCGGGCCGATAGCGGCCATCAGCGACAGGCCAATTGCCGAGTCCACGGAGTAGCGGCCGCCTACCCAGTCCCAGAACTCGAACATGTTGTTCGTGTCGATGCCGAAGTCCTGCACCTTCTCTGCGGCAGTGGAGACGGCCACGAAGTGCTTGGCGGTGATGTCGCGGATGGCGTCATCCCCCTCGACCTCAACACCTGCATCGGCGAGGTTGCGCAGCAGCCAACGGCGCGCGGCGTGGGCGTTCGCCAGGGTCTCGGAGGTGGTGAACGTCTTGGAGGCAATGACGAACAAGGTCGATTCCGCATCCAGTCCGTCGAGCGTTCCGGCCACGTCCGCCGGGTCGATGTTGGAGATGAAGTGCGGGGTGATGCCGGCCGTCATGTAGGGGCGCAGCGCCTGGGCGGCCATCGCCGGGCCCAGGTCAGAGCCGCCGATGCCGATGTTGACGACGTGCTTGATAGTGTGCCCGGTCACGCCCTGCCAGGATCCGGAACGCAGTGCCTTGGCGAAGTCGCGCATGCGGCCCAGCACTGCGTGAACGTCGGCTGCCACGTCCTGCGTCTCGCCCGCGCCTGCGCCGTCGCCCGCACCGTCGCCCGCGCCTGCGCCAACCGGAATACTAAACTCCCGCTCCACCGGAATGCGCAGCGCGGTGTGTAGCACGGCACGATCCTCGGTGGTGTTGATGTGCTCGCCGTCGAACATGGCGCTGCGGTAGTCCTCGAGGCCACGGGCGCGCGCCAGATCCAGCAGCAGGCGCAGGCCACGTTCGTCGATGAGGTTCTTCGACAGGTCCACGTGCAGTGGCCCGACGTTGTAGGTCATGTCGCTGGAGCGCCCCGGCTGCTCAGTGAAGAGCTCTCGCAGTTGGGTGCCGCGCGTCGCGTCGGCGTATTCGGTGAGCTTCTTCCATTCCCGCGTCTTATGTGCAGATTCGCGTTGTTCTGGCATGGGCACAGCCGGGCTCCTCTCGTTGCTACAAGTCTCTCTTCCCAACGTAGTGGAAAAGGTGGTGGCGCGTGGTGGTCAGTGCAGAAGCGTATATGTGGTTCCATGACTTCACTCAACATTCCTTCTGATTTCAGCATTACCCTGAACGCGGCCGGGCAGTCCTTCGATGTGCCCACGGGGTTGTTCTTGGGCGGTGCTTGGTGCGCTGGTTCTTCGGGCGAGGTCTTTTCTGTTATTGACGCCGCCACGGGGAAACCTTTCGCAGATGTCGCCGCGGCGACAGAAGATGATGCGCGGGAGGCCATGGATAGAGCCGTGGAGGTTCAGGCGGACTGGGCGGAATCCACCCCGCGCGATCGTTCCGAGATTCTGCGTCGACTCTTCGACCTGGTGCACGAGCATGCCGACCAGCTGGCGGCTCTGCAGTCTCTGGAGCTGGGGCGCGCGCTGCCTGATTCCAAGGGCGAGGTGACCTACGCTGCCGAGTATCTGCGCTGGTTTAGTGAGCGGGCGGCGGCGATCACCGGCGAGTATCGCGTGGCTCCGGCGGGCAATGGACGCATCGTGACCACGCACCGCCCGGTGGGGCCCGTGCTGGCCATCACCCCGTGGAACTTCCCGCTGGCGATGGTCACCCGCAAGCTGGCTCCGGCGCTGGCGGCGGGCTGCACCGTGATCGCTAAGCCGGCACAGCTGACCCCGCTGACGATGCTCTACTTCGTGGAGCTGGGGCGCATGGCTGGCATTCCGGATGGCGTATTCCAGGTTCTGCCGACGTCCTCGGCCCGCCGCGTCTCGGTGCTGTTGGATGATGACCGCCTGCGGAAGCTGACGTTCACCGGGTCCACGGAGGTGGGGCAGGCGCTGGCGGCCACCGCGGCACAGAAGACGATCCGCACGTCGCTGGAGCTCGGCGGCAACGCGCCCTTCGTTGTGCTGGAACACGCGGATGTAGACAAGGCCGTGGAGCAAGCGATTGCTGCGAAGATGCGCGGCGCGGGCCAAGTTTGTGTGGCCGCTAACCGCTTCATCGTCCACGAGTCCCTGGCGGAAAAGTTCGAGGCCGGTCTGGTGCAGAAGATGGCCGAGTTTGTCATGGGTCCCGGTACCGATCCGAAGTCGACGATGGGCCCGATGGTCAGCCTGGACCAGCGCGACGGTGTTCGCGACATGGTAGCCAAGGCGGTAGAGGAGGGAGCGCACGTCGCCCTCGGCGGCAATGAGGCGCTGGAAAAGCTGGGGGAGACGCACCCCGAGCTGGACCCGAATGGTTTCTGGTATCCCGCCACGGTGCTAACGGGGGTGACGCCACAGTTTGAGATCGCTAATCAGGAGATCTTCGGGCCGGTCGCGGCCGTGCAGCGTGTCTCCAGCGATGAGGAGGCACTAAAAGTCGCCAATGACACTGTCTTCGGCCTGGCTGGCTACGTGATGGGCGAGGATATGAAGAAGACCCTGCGCTTTGCCGAGCGCATGGAGGCCGGCATGGTGGGCGTCAACCGGGGCGCACTATCGGATGCCGCGGCGCCCTTTGGCGGCGTGAAGCAGTCCGGCCTTGGGCGCGAGGGTGGATTCGAGGGGATCGAGGAGTACCTCGACACCGTCTACCTGGCGCTCGACGTCTAGGTTCCGGCTAGGCCAGCGCGCCAAGCGTGGCCTCGTGCAGCAGGCCGTTGGTGGCTACAGCGGAGCCGCCGTGCGGGCCATCCTCGCCGTCCAGAGAGGTGAACCGCCCGCCAGCCTCCGTGATAATTGGCACCAGCGCGGCCAGATCCCACAGGCTGACCTCCGGCTCGGCGGCGATGTCGACCGCACCTTCGGCAACCAGCATGTAGGACCAGAAGTCGCCGTATCCGCGCAGGCGCCATGCGGAATCCGTCAGGCTGATCAGCTGCTCGCGCTTGCCGCAGTCCGCCCAGCCGGACAGCGAGGAAATCGCGATGGAAGAGTCCGCGACATTCGCAACCTTCGAAACCCCCAGTTGGTGCGCGCCCGCCGACGGCACTCCGCCATCGACAGAGCCACCGTTTGCCGGTGCTGCATCTGCGCTGGTTCCGCTGCTTGCCGGGGTGTTAAACAGTCGCCAAGCTCCGGCCCCCTTGGCTGCCCACCAGCGCCGTCCTAGTGCAGGCGCGGACACAACGCCGACCACTGGCTTGCCGTCTACCAACAGGCTGATCAGTGTGGCCCACACGGGTACTCCGCGCACAAAGTTCTTCGTGCCGTCGATGGGGTCGATGACCCATTGGCGCCCGGCGAAGGTGACGTCGCCACCGAACTCCTCGCCCAGCAGAGCATCGTCCGGGTAGTGTGCGGCGATGATCTCCCGCAGTTCCTTCTCTACGGCGGTATCCGCGTCGCTGACCGGTGTGAGGTCCGGCTTCGATTCAACGCTCAGGTCGCTCGCTTCGAAGCGCGCCATGGTGATCGTGTCCGCCGCGTCCGCCAGCGTCAGCGCCAGGTTGAGGTCATCTGCATAGGTGGATACCGAGTCCGTCATGAGGCACATGATAGCCCAGTCGACTCGAGTTAAGCTACGGGGCTTCCGGGAGTGTTGTGATTGCTGTGACTCTTTTATGCCTCACGCAACGCCGCCGCTGCCTGCTCTACTGCGTCGGGCGCCCCGGCAATGAACCAGGTAGTGCCGTCTTTTTCTTCCTTCTTAGCGACGCCCCCAGCTCCCTCGACCAAAGCTCGCCCAGGCAACCAATCCCAGCTGGCCACGCTGTGCTGCATCCAGCAGCCGAGCTCGCCACCGGCCACGCAAGCCAAGTCGATGGACGCAGACCCCAGCATGCGCACCGTGGCAAACTGCGTAGCCACGGCAGTCCAGTTGTTCAGTCGGGTGGCGTCCGCGATGTCAGTGGGGTGTAGGTAGCCACCTAAGCAGGTCAGTTCCGCTGCGGTATTGGGTAGGTCGATACGGTTGGCGTCACGAGTAGTAGGAATATCCGGACCACCAAACCACGTGTAGCCCATCGCCGGACGGTGAACGGCGCCGAACAGCAGGGCATCCGGATCCTCGGGGGAACCCTCGACGAGAGCCAGTGCGGAGCACCAATAATCAGAGCCCGTGGTGAAGTTGTATGTGCCATCGACCGGGTCGATGACCCAGGTGCGGCCGGACTTCGACTCCACGGACGTGCCTTCCTCACCCAACAGACCATCGTCCGGGCGAATGGCGCGCAGCGCGTCGGCAATGAACTTCTCGGCCGCCCGATCGGCAGCCGTGACGACATCGCTGACGGAGGTCTTCTGCTCCGTATCCACACCCGTCTGACGCATCCGCCATGCCAAACGGCCTGCGTTATAGACCAGCGCCTGGGCCAGGTGGTGGTCGGAATCGTCGACATGCGCCACGATGAACGTCTTGATGATCGCGTTCAGCATGTCCTCGGGAATCGGGGAAGAAGAATCATTACCGTTAGTAGCCATGCATTCCATTGTGCATGCCGCCGGGTAGACTTGCGCATTATGCAACCGGAAGTTTCTGCAGACCTAAGCGACCTGGACGGCACCCTGACCACCATCGAGAAGGTGCTGGACCTCAAAGAGCTGGGCGATCGCGCCCGCGAGCTGGAAGATCAGTCCGCAGATCCCTCCCTGTGGGACGACCCGGACCACGCACAGCAGGTGACTTCCGAACTGTCGCGTGTGCAGGGGAAACTCAAGAAGGTCACGGGCCTGCGCCAGCGCCTGGACGACCTGCCGGTGCTCTACGACATGGCAGAAGAAGAAGCCGGGGACGACCCGGACGCCGCCAAAGAGGCCGTGCAGCTGGCCGACGCGGAACGCGCGGAACTGCGCCAGGAGATCGAATCCCTAGAGGTCACGACCATGCTGTCGGGGGAGTATGACGAGCGCGAAGCCGTGGTGAACATCCGCAGCGCCGCCGGTGGCGTGGATGCCGCCGACTGGGCAGAGATGCTGCTGCGCATGTACACCCGCTGGGCAGAGAAGGCCGGGCACAAGGTGGAGGTCTACGACATCTCCTACGCCGAGGAAGCCGGCATTAAGTCCGCGACCATCGTGATCCACGGCGAATACATGTACGGCACCCTGTCCGTGGAGCAGGGAACCCACCGTCTGGTGCGCATTTCCCCCTTCGACAATCAGGGCCGCCGCCAGACCTCCTTCGCAGAGGTCGAGGTGCTGCCCGTGGTGGAGCAGACCGACCACATCGACATTGACGACAACGATGTGCGCGTGGACGTCTACCGCTCCTCTGGCCCCGGCGGGCAGTCGGTGAACACCACCGACTCGGCGGTGCGCCTGACCCACGTACCTACCGGCATTGTGGTGACGTGCCAGAACGAGAAATCGCAGATCCAGAACAAGGCATCTGCCATGCGAGTGCTGCAGGCGAAGTTGCTGGAGCGTAAGCGTCAAGAAGAACAGGCCGAGATGGACGCGCTGAAGGGCGACGGCTCGAACTCCTGGGGTAACCAGATGCGCAACTATGTGCTGCATCCGTACCAGATGGTGAAGGACCTGCGTACGAACGTCGAGGTCAACGACCCCAGCAAGGTGCTGGATGGTGACCTCGACGGCTTCCTAGAGGCCGGCATCCGCTGGCGCATGGCGCAGCAACAGGAGGCTTAGCTCGACGCGGAGCGCACGCCGGGCAGCAGCCCGGCGCCGCCTGTGGCGCTTCCAGGGCCTTAAGGCGTGAGGCCGTGGATGTAGCCGAAGCGGTGCTCCGTGGTGGAGATCGCCTGTTCGAGCAGCATGGGTAGCAGCTCGCGGCGGCCATCGGGCAGCACGTCTTGATCCAGGATCACCGAACCGGATTTTGCCGCGGCCTCGTAGAACTCCTCTGGGCTATTGCCCAGGGCACGGACGCGAACCGACTGGGCGATGGCGATTTCCTCGGCGAAGTCGCGGTCGGAGGACGTACGCATCTGCTCACCCAGCTCGCCCCACTCGCGGGCGACCTCCGGGTTGGCGGAAATATCCAGCTCCGTGCCGGTGGCCGCGGAGGCCAGCTTCAGGCGCAGCAGGTCACGCGGGTTCGCGCCCTCGGAGACGCGGACGCGCAGCGGCTCGAGCAAAGGCTTGTAGCGGAACACGTTGGACTCCACGACCAGGGCGGTCTTGTCATGTTCGACGCCGAACTCGGTGGACATCGCGTAGGCGTCCGATTCCGCCGCACGGCGGAGCCACACGTGGTCGTCCTTGGATAGGGCGGGGGAGCCCAGGCCACGGATCTCACGCAGCAACTGGGTGATGTGGGTCGGGAGGGTACCGGCAGCCAGCTCGCTGAGGTCGCCTTCGGTCCACACGCCCTGCTGAGCGACGTAGTTCGGGCCACCGGCCTTCGCACCGCTGCCCAGGGCGGAGTTCTTCCAGCCACCGAAGGACTGGCGCTGTACGATCGCGCCCGTGATGCCGCGCTCGACATACGCATTGCCGACCTCCACGCGCTCGCGCCAATAGGCGGTTTCCTCCACATCGATGGTGTGGATGCCGCCGGTCAGGCCGAAGCCGGTGGAGTTTTGCCACTCGATGGCCTCGTCCAGAGTTTCGGCGTGCATGATGCCCGCCACCGGGCCGAAGCACTCGTGGGTGTGGAACCAGCTGCCCGGCTTCACGTTATCGCGCAGGCCCGGGGACCACAGGGTGCCCTCGTCGTTCAGCTTCCGTGGCTTCACCAGCCACTTCTCGCCCTTCTCCAGCTCGGTCAGGCCGCGCAGCAGCTTGTCGCCCGGGGCTTCGATCACACCGTTCATGACAGTGGAGATGTCCGAGCCGGGGCCGACCTTGATGGAACGCACGGCATCGACCAGCTGGTTGATGAAGCGCTTGGACTTGCCGATGGATCCGACGGTGATGATCAGCGAGGCAGCGGAGCACTTCTGGCCGGCGTGACCGTAGGCGGACTTGAAGATATCCGCCACCGCCAAATCCGGGTCGGCCGACGGCGTAACGATGATCGCATTCTTACCGGAGGTCTCGGCATTAATAACCATCCGCGGTTTCCAGCCACGGAACAGCTTGGCAGTCTCGGAAGCACCGGTGAGGATCACGGACTCCACATCCGGGTGGCTGACCAGGCGCTTACCGGCCTCGGCCTCGTCGGCGTTGACCAGCTGCACCAGATCCTCCGTGATTCCGGCATCGCGCAGGATACCGATGAAGACCTCTGCGATGCGCAGCACCTGCGGGGCGGGCTTGATGATCACACAGGAACCGGCCGCCAGGGCGGCGAAGATACCGCCCAGCGGGATGGCGATGGGGAAGTTCCACGGTGGGGTGACCACCACGGACTTGTACGGGGTGAACACCGAGCCGCGCACATGGTCCAGCTGGCGGGCGCTCTCCGCGTAGTAGCGGGCAAAGTCGATGGCCTCGGAGACCTCGGGGTCCGTCTCTGCGACGGTCTTGCCGGCCTCGAACACTGCCGCCGAGATCAGCTTCGAACGGTTGTTGGCCAGCGCGTCCGCCGCGCGGTCCAGCAGCTCCGCACGCTCTGCGCCGGTCTTCTGCGACCAGGTTTCGGAAGCCTCGCGGCAACGCGCCACGGCGGCGTCGATAACCGCAGGGTCAGTAACCTCCGGGGTCTGGGCGGGGCCAGGATCGCTGGACGGATCGACGATCTTCAGTGCCCATTCGCGGTTGGCAGGCAGGGTGGGATCAGTATCCGGCTCGTTGACGAAGTTGCCTGGCAGGCCGTCGGACTGGCAGCCCAGCTGCTGAGCTTCTTCCTCCAGTCGGTTCTGGGTGCGGCGCGGACCGGCGAACGTATCCCAGCGGTCGCGCACGGAGTTGCGAAAACGCAGCTCCTGGCCCTGCATGGGGGTCATGCCGGTGATGTCGGTCTCGTCATCCTCCGGGGTGAACAGTGCGTAGAGGAAGTTCTGCTTCGCGCCGTTTTCCTCGAGGCGGCGCACCAGGTAGCTGATGGCCACGTCGAAGTCTTCCTTCTTCACCACAGGGGTGTACAGGATCATCTTGCCGGTGACATCACGCACGGCCTCGGACTGGGCGGGCGACATGCCCTGCAGCATTTCGACGTCCAGCTGGTGCTCCACATTGCGGGCGACAGAGAGCTCGTGGGCCAGCGCCAGGTGGTACAGGTTGTGCGAAGCCACACCGATGCGCAGGTTGTCCGCGTGCTCGGGGTGCAGAACCCAGTCCAGCAGGCGGACGTAGTTCGCATCTACCTCGGCCTTGGTCAGGTAGGGTGCCTGTGGCCAGTCGTGGATCTCGGAATCCACGCGCTCCATGGAAAGGTTGGCGCCCTTCACTAGGCGCACCTTGGTCTTCGCTCCGCCCTTGGCGCGACGTTCCTTGGCGAACTCAGCGAGTTGCTGAAGTGCGTCGAAGGTATCGGGCAAGTAAGCCTGCAGAACGATGCCGGCCTCTAGCTCGCGGAATTCTTCCTCATCCATCAGCTCCGTGAAGATTTTGATGGTCAGGTGGAGGTCCTTGTATTCCTCCATATCCAGGTTGATGAACGGGTGTGGGTCGCGCTTCATTGCCTCGCGGTACAGCGGGCGCAGGCGATCCTTCAGGCGCTCGGCGGAGCCTTCCAGATCCCAGTGGTTGAGCTGGCTGACTACGGAGGAAGCCTTGACGGACACGTAGTCCACCCGCGGATTCTTCAGCAGATCGATGGTGTTATCCAGGCGGCGCTGCGCCTCGGCCTCGCCCAGCACGGCTTCGCCCAGCAGGTTGAGGTTTAGCTGGAAGCCCTTGTCGCGGTAGTCCTCCAGCATCCGATCCAGCGCCTTGGACTCTGCGTCCAGAACCAGGTGGCCGACGGTGGCGCGCAGGTAGGAGCGCGCGATGGGCATAACGATGTTCGGCAGAATCGGAGCAGCGATGGACCCTGCGGTCACTAGGAAGGAATCAACCAGGTTCATGAACCCCGGCACCGGTGCGGTGCGTTTGAAGGGGTTGGCGATCTTTGCGAACTCCTTGGCGGAAACGTGGTTGTCCTCTGGGCGGGCCACGCGGTCGACGAAAGCGAATGTGAACTCCACGCCGTCCGGGTCGTGCACCATGTCCGCCAGCTGCTTGGTGGAGGGCGAGGTTTCCTCGATCTCCAGCCAACGTTCGGCGCGGTGGATGGCCTTGGTGACCACCGCTTCGACATCGGAGCTATCTGGTAGGGGAGTATTAGCCTGGCTTTGCAACGCCGACCTCAATTCTTCATTGGTTGGCCAAGGCGCACTGTTAGCCCCTGACCAAGCGATGTGCAGGGTTTGTTCCCCACCCTAACGATCCGACTTCGTTAGGGCTACCGTGGGGGCTTGTTGTTTGAATCGAGGGTGGTGGCGGGCGGTTTAGGCTGCTTGTGGTGTTGTCCTTACTGCGCTGCCGGGTAGTCCATTGGGGTGCCGGGGCCCAGTGGCAATCCGACCATCCACCAGAGCGCGAAGAACAGGAACCAGCCGACCAGCATGGCGATGGAGTAGGGCAGCGCCAGTGACATCAAGGTACCGATGCCCGCCTTCTTGTAGTAGCGCTGCAGGAACGTCAGAGCCAGGGCGAAGTACGGGCTCATTGGGGTGATGATGTTCGAAGGCGAGTCGCCGATGCGGAACAGCATCTGGGTGACCTCGGGAGAGAACCCGACGTACATAAACATCGGCACAACGATCGGGGCCATCAGCGCCCACTGGGCGGAACCAGAGGTAATGAAGAGGTTCACCAGTGCTACCAGGATTACAAAGGCGCCGAAGAGCAACAGTGGCGGCAGATCCGCCTTCTGTAGCAGCTCCGCGCCCTTAATGGCGGTCCAATCGCCCAGGTTGGATGCCTTGAACCAGGCCAGGAACTGGGAGACGGCGAAAAACAGCACCATCATCGGCAGCAGGGTCTTCAAACCGCGCGCCATGAAATCCGGAACGTCGCTGGCCTCTGTGATGGACTTAATACCCAGCCCGTAAACCAGGCCGAGGATCAGGAAGGCAGCGCCGATGGGCACAGCCACTGCGGTGATCAGAGGGCTGGACATCACCTCGCCGTTTTCGCCTTGAAGCGGTGATCCCGGAACGAACAGCAGTGCAAAGTAGATGGCCGTCATGATTATGGCGACGATAGCGGTAGTCCCTAGTGCGCGTGCCTCGTCGGGCTCGAGCCTCAATGCGGCGGTGATCTTTTCCTGCGGTACGTCCCCAGCGAGTGCGTCATCGCCGTCGCGGCCGGTATTGAAGGTGACCTCCGAGTAGTCGATTTCGTCGTGGTCCACCAGCTCCTGGGTACGTTTGTTCATGTACAGCTCCGTCAGTGCCGTGATGATCAGCGCCAACACGACCGCGCTGACGGCTACGAAGAAGTAGTTGGCTAGCGGCGAGACGTGGTATTTGTCATCCACGATGTGGGCCGCCGAGGTGGAGATTCCACCCAACAGCACGTCGGTGATGTTCAGGACCAGCGAGGAGTTAAACCCGGCCGAGGATGCGGCAAAGGCCACCATCGCGCCAACGATCGGGGATCGCCCCACTGCGCGGAAGGCAACGGCGCCCAGCGGAATGAGGATCACGTACACCGCGTCCGAGGCTACGGAGCCCGTCACACCTGCCAGAGCCACTACGAAGGTCAGAAGTTTCGGTCCGACTCTAGAGACGGTTGCGCGTACCACCGCGCTGATTAGGCCAGAATGCTCGGCCACGGCCACGCCCAGCATGACCGTAATAATCAGGCCCAGCGGTGGGAAGGTGACGTAGTTGTCCACCACGCCGGAAAGTATCTCCTTGAGCCCATCAGAACTCAGCAGGTTGACGATCTCTACCTTCTTGCCGCTTTCTGGGTTCGTGGCGCTCAGGCCAAGCTTGTTGAAGATGAAGCTGGAGACGAGCACTAGCCCGCCGAGGATGACGAACAGCCAGAACGGGTCGGGGAGTTTGTTGCCGACTTTCTCGATGAATCCGAGGAAGCCCCCGGGCTGATTGCTCTTTGTAGTTTCTTCTTTTGTCTGCGTATCGCTCAAGGGTTCTTCTCTCTTGTTGACGCCAAACGCCTCAATCGGGTTGGGTTGCGACTTTACATTCTGGGGTGCCGCGGGACAGCAGAAGCCCAGAATCAACGGAGCCGTACGAAGCCTCAGGAGTAACAGCAGTCACTTTGGACTATCTTTGTATCATTAGTTTCGCTACACTGTGTGCTCGTGATCACCTTCGAAAACGTAACCAAAAGCTATATGTCGTCCGGGCGCCCCGCCCTGGATAACGTCACCCTGGAAATCGAAAAAGGCGAATTCGTATTCCTGATTGGCCCTTCCGGCTCTGGTAAGTCGACGTTCCTGCAGCTCATCCTCCGCGAAGAAAAGCTGGATTCCGGCGATCTGCATGTTGCTGGCTACCACGTGAACAAGATCAAGAACCGGGACGTGCCCAAGTTGCGCCAGCGCATCGGCTACGTATTCCAGGACTTCCGTCTGCTGCCGAAGAAGACCGTCTTCGACAATGTTGCCTTCGCCCTCGAAGTGATCGGCAAGAAGCGCTCGGATATTCAGCACCTGGTGCCTGCCGCGCTGAAGACCGTTGGCTTGGACGGAAAGGAAAACCGCTTCCCACACGAACTGTCGGGTGGCGAACAACAGCGCGTGGCGATCGCGCGGGCGTCCGTAAATAAACCCCTTGTTCTGCTGGCGGACGAGCCGACAGGCAACCTGGACCCCGATACCTCGTCCGAGATCATGATGCTGCTTAACCGCATCAACCAGAACGGTACGACCGTCGTCATGTCCACGCACGACGATGTCGCGGTGGATTCCATGCGCAAGCGCGTGATCGAGCTATCGAAGGGCAAGCTCGTGCGCGACGACGAATACGGAATGTACGGCGTGGGCCGCTAGCGCCGGCCTGCAAGCTAAGAGGTTAAAAGGGAAACAATTATGAAGACCAACTTTGTGCTCCGTGAGGCGTTTTCGGGCCTGCGCCGCAACATGACCATGACGATCGCGATGATCATCACCACCTCCATTGCCCTGGCCTTGCTGGCAACCGGCTTTCTGCTGAGCGCGATGACGGAGCGGACGAAGGACATCTACTTCGACCGCATCGAGGTGATGGTGCAGCTGAACGATGAGATCTCTGCTACCGACCCGACGTGCTCCTCTCCCGAATGCTCGGGCATTAAGCAGCAGCTAGAGGGCGACGAAGCGGTGAAGTCCGTGACCTTCCGCAACAAGGAGCAGTCCTACGAGCGCTTTGCGGAGCTCTTCGGTGAGTCCGACCCGCAGCTGGTGGAGCAGACGGAAAAGGATGCGCTGCCGGCTGCCTTCCACATCCGCCTTGCCGACCCAGAGAACACCGCGCCGATCGACGCACTGCGCGACAACCCGGCCGTGGCTAGTGTGCTGGACCAGGGCGATGACCTGCAGGCAGCGATGCGGAACCTGGATGCGATCCGCAACGCCTCGTTTATCGTTGCTGCGGTGCAGGCCATTGCGGCTATCTTCCTGATTATGAACATGGTGCAGATCACCGCGTACTCGCGCCGCAGCGAGATCAGCATTATGCGCATGGTCGGCGCCTCGCGCTGGTACACCCAGGCTCCGTTTGTGCTGGAGGCCATGGTGGCCGCTCTGGTTGGTGCCGTCCTTGCGGTTGGTGGCATGTTCGCAGCAAAGGTGCTGGTGGTCGATCGTGCCCTGAAGGCCGTATACGACCAGCAGTTGGTGGGTCGCGTGACAAACAGCGATTTGTGGCTGGCCGCGCCGTTCGTTGTGCTGGTCGGCATGGCAGTTGCAGCGGTGACCGCGCAGGTGACATTGCGCTGGTACGTGAAGAACTAGCGCTCGTAAGCATTTTCGCTCGGGAGAGCGCTCGGTGGTAGTGTGTGGCTGTCATGGCAGCAAAAAAGAGCACTCCCACCGATTCGGGGAAATCGAAGGGGAAAAAGGGTAAGCCCCAGAAGGGGCAAAAAGGTACAGGTCAGAAGGGGACTGGCCAGATCGTCGTTGCCGCTAACCGCAAGGCGCGCCACGATTACCACATCATCGATACCTACGAGTGCGGTGTGGTTCTGGTAGGCACGGAAGTTAAGTCTTTGCGGGAGGGCAAGGCTTCTCTTGTGGACGCCTACGCCACCATCGACGAAGGTGAGGTCTGGCTGCGTGGACTTCACATCCCGGAGTACTCCATGGGGCACTGGACGAACCACAGCCCCCGCCGTACCCGCAAGCTGCTGCTGCACCGCCGGGAAATCGACTCGCTTATGGGCAAGGTTCGCGACGGAAACAACACTTTGGTTCCGCTGCAACTGTACTTCGTTGTCGGCAAGTTGAAGGTTGAGCTGGCGCTGGCGCGCGGTAAGCAGGAATACGACAAGCGCCAGGACATCAAGCGTCGCACTGAGGAGCTCGAGATTACGCGCGATCTGGGGCGCCGGATTAAGGGGATCCAGGGCTAGGGGCGGTAACGCATAGGCGGCGCCTATTGAACGGGTCTTCGCGTTTTGATATTTTCAGGCCTGTGAAAAATGACGACGTCGAGCACTGGTCCCTGAAGCACCCCGAGTTCGGGCTGCTTGAGCTGTTTATCGGCGAGCCGGATGCACTACGGGAAATCGATCCTGATTTCCCCGCGTCCGAAAAGAAAACCGACGCGGAAAACAGCACCGAGCCGGAGGCGGAAGAGGGAGCTGAAGGTGATGTGGGGGACGAGGGGGCGTCCACAAAAGAAAACAGCGAGAAGCTCCACAAGAAGCTGACGGAGAAACTAGACGGCCTCGATAAGAACCGTCAGCTGCTCGTGCGTCGCGACGGGGTGACGATCGGGAGGTACAAGAGCCTCCAGAATCAAAAGATTGATCTGGGTAAGAGTGACGCGACCGTTAAGGCTGGGAAGTACGGCGGTGAGATGACGCTCAGTGCGCCGTACCTGGGGTGGACGTCGAACTTCCTTGATAGCTGGATGATCGAGGTCAAGGTGAAGGACGACGAGGGGGTGGTGGTCTTCGATCCGCCTGAAGGCTCGCGGGCAGCTAAGCGCTGGGAGGCGATGGAGGAGTCGCCGTTCAAGCGCTGGTTCTACCCGCTAGTTACCGGCCTGGGGAAGGGCGGTTGGGCGCTGGCCGTGATCGTGCTGGGACCATTGGTTTCGCGATTGATTTCGTGGCTACTGAGCTTCCTACCGGACTGGGATATCGACATCCCGTGGCCAGAGATCAACTTGCCGTCGATCCCGTGGCCGGACATCAACTTGCCTTCCATTCCGTGGCCGGACATCAACCTTCCCTCGATTCCGTGGCCGGATTGGCACATGCCCGAATGGATGGAGCCGATTCTGCGTGTAATGGCATTCATGGCGGATTACAGCAAGGTATGGGTGCCTGTGGTGATCGGCATCGCGGTCGGCCTGATGGCGGTGAAGAACAACGAAAAGTCCAAGGAGCGCAAGGCGAAGTGGCAAGACGAGCAGGCGGGCAGCGAGAACGAGGACAGTGACAAGGCGGACAGTGAGCAGACGGATTCTTGAATCAGCACCACACGCGGGTGTAAGGTTAGACTTCCTGTTGTACAAGCGTTTCCGCAGCAGGAATCATGGGGTCGACTTGGTTTCGACTTTGTGCATTGAGCCAGGGGAAGCGTGCCGGTGAAGGCAGACGACCACCGATTTTAAGCGTCGCTGCGAATTTATAAGCGCCGAGAACACTCAGCGCGACTACGCCCTCGCTGCCTAATTACAGCGACCGCGTGTCTGTCAGCCCGGGGATGTCCCTGACCCGGTAGCTGGCATCGACTTAAGGGACTTGCCGCGCGGCTTTGTTGCTTGGGCCGTGCGGGACATCTTTCGAGCAACTGGGCCCATCATCCAGGCTGGTTCGTGAGCGCTGGAGGGTCGAGCAGAGGTCACGTGCGAACTGCGCACGGAGAAGCCCTGGCGAGGTCGCAAAGGACCCGGGTTCAATTCCCGGCGGCTCCACAGAACGCATTTCCCCAGTTCAGAAATGAGCTGGGGTTTTGCCGTGCTCGATTAACAAGCTGGAATTGGAATGCCATCCGCTTTCAGATATTTAGGGAGAAAGCCATAATGTGCTTCCCAAACATGGTGCTGGTTTAGTTTATTATGCAGGGGGTTACCAGTTTCGACCCTCCGATCTAGGGCAACCGCGCATCGTTCAGCGGCTAGCTTAGAAGTGAACGCCCCCACTAGTTCTGGGTCAAAATCGTCTGCTCTTCTTTCTTCCTCCTGGGCAGGTCCAGATCGGAAAACCAGAAAGATTACATCGGAAGGGAGTTTTCTGAGTAGGGTCCTATACCAGTCTTTAATGGTTACTTCTTCAATCCAGCAGCTGTACATTTTTGATTCTACATATTCGGCCATTGCGTCTGCTTGTTTTCGATTACGTGCGACACCGACGAAGTCTTCTTGAAGAGTTTCTTTTTGGTGAGAGAAGAGTGCGAGCACGCTCGGGTATGCAGCTTTAAGCATGGGGCCTCCTCAGGCTCTACAGGAGGTGCGAAATGTATCAGTATTAATGACGGCATGATAGGTTACCCCGTTGGCGACTACTGTGCCTACCGTATTGCCGATGAAAGAAGTGTTGACTAGACCTTTACATTGGAATTCAATATTTTTTTGTTCTAGTCGCGCTGCGCCTCTGTTTGTCGAACGGGTGGGGACTCCGTGCTTAAGGCTAGCGTCTTTCCACCACAAATAATATTTATACTTTAGTCTACTTTCGTGCCGAATGGATTGAACCTTTTGGTTGCAGATGGTAACTGGTTTAAATCCAATTACTCGAGCATCCCCGTTGTTGGTCCTTGTTCTCACGTGTATATTTCTCGGAATTAGTGTACAAGGGCCAAATCTTTGAGAAAGGGCGTAAGGTTGTGTGATTTTATCCTTCTGGTTTATTATTCTTATTGCTTCGGAGGGGGTATCTGACTGAATGTACTCTATCGATTTTTCTAGTTCAGGAAGAGGGGGCTTGTTTTCAGATGTTATTGGAGTCGGAGGGCTGGGTATCGGACCGCTGCCCATTGCTATCGATATGACGCTCACGATGGATAAGAATGGGTGAAAGTGTGACATATTATCCCTTGTAGTCTGTTTTGTGTGGAATGTACTGGAGTCGGCTTTGATTGGGTGCCAAGTTTGCTTGTCTCGGTGAATAGAGCTTCAACGCTCGAGGTGAAAGACGCTGTCCATAGTATATTGCGCTTCTGAAGAGCTTGAAGGTTTTAGTGGGCAGTGTCTGGAAGAGGAGAGGTAGGAACGCATTTAGGCGAAGGTTTTCGCTGACTACAAGGAGGGCATGTGTGCCTGATCGGTTAGACTTGCCCGCATGGTAGCGCCCGAGACACAACCGCAACCCAGCTGGCGCTTTGCCGGGACCTTCCGGCCGTATCAACAGCGTATCCTCGAACGCTTCGATGACCTGAAGCAGGATCACCGCATCCACGTCGTTGCCGCGCCTGGATCCGGCAAGACGATTCTCGGCCTGGAACTTATCTGCCGCCTCGGCAAACCAGCCCTGATCCTGGCTCCCACCATCACTATCCGCGACCAGTGGATCGATCGTTTTGCAGCGCACTTCCAACACAACGGCGCATCGAACCCGCGGGAGTGGTGTTCCACCTCGCTACACAACCCGGCCTTCCTGACGGTCATCACCTACCAGGCGCTGTACTCCGCATACACCCAGGCGCTCGACGAGGAAACGGGGGAGGACTTCGCGGACCTCGACATCCTGGACGCAGTCCGCGACATCGGAACGGTGTGCCTCGACGAAGCACACCACCTGCGCTCCCAGTGGCACCGCGCCCTGACAGCCTTCATGGAACAGCTGGGCCGCCGAAAAGCAGTGCCCAACACCATCGCGCTCACGGCTACCCCGCCGTACGATTCCACCCCCAGCGAATGGCAACGCTATGAACAGCTGTGCGGCCCTATCGACGAGGAAATCTTCGCCCCCGAACTCGTGGCCGCCGGTAACCTGTGCCCGCATCAGGACTACGTCTACGTTACGAAGCCCAGCCAGGCAGAAGAGCAGGAAATCGCCGAGCTGCGTCGGCGTGGAAACGAAGTGTTAGTAGACCTGCAACGGCAGGGGATTTTGGCGCAACTGGCGGAGGATCTCGGCCAACTCACGGACGAACAGTTGCAGGTGGCCCTCGACGACGAGGAGAATTTCTACGCCCTCAAAATCCTTCTTGCCGCTGCTGGGCATCCGATTGCGCCACATGTCCAGGCGATACTCAGCGAAAAGCGCCCGGAACTCGCCGGCGAGCTGGGGCTGCAGTTCGTCATCGATCACCCCGACTTCTTCCGCGCCAGCTCTTCAGTGGCCTCCGCTCTGCGGGCCAACAATCTGCTGAACAAGGGGAAGATTTCCGTCACCGGGGAGACGAGGGTCAACAGCATCCTCACCCATTCCGCGGGCAAAATCCGCGCCGTTAGTGACATTGCCGAAGAAGAAGTCTCCGCGATGTCCGACAACCTGCGCCTGGTGATCCTCGCGGATTACGTCCAACGGGATTACCTGTCCAGCGTGGGCAGCGACGATGCCCTGGTCCACGTGGGCGTCATCCCCATCTTCGAAGCACTGCGACGGCGCGTAGGAGGTACCGCAAGGATCGCCGCCATCAGTGGTTCGGTGATCGTCATCCCGCGGGCGGCGCTGGACGAGGTGAAGCGCTTCGCGGTGGACCTCGATGGGGAAGTCACCGCCACCAAGAACCTCAACGACGAGTATGTGGAGGTGCGCTTTTCCGGCGGCACGCGGGTATCCGTTCCCGCCATTACCCGCGCCTTCCAGGAAGGACTGTTCACGATCCTGGTGGGCACCGCCGCCCTGCTGGGGGAGGGGTGGGATTCACCCTGCGCCAATGCGCTCATCATCGCCAGCTCCGTGCGGGCGTTTATGCTGACCAACCAGATGCGCGGCCGGGTGATCCGGGTGGATCCCGCCGTTCCAGATAAGACCGCGAACATTTGGCATATCGCAACGTGCGAACCGAGCCAAGGTGCCGGGCGCGGGACATGGCTCGACCAGGCGGTACAGAGCGGGGCGCAGGCGCTGAACGTCGGTGCGGGGGAGTCGCTCGAAGTCCTGGGCTCGCACGACGTGCGTTCGCTGCAGAAGCGCTTCGAGGCCTTCGTCGCGCCGCGTGCCGATGCGCCAGTGATCGAGAACGGCTTCGAGCGCTGCTTCGCCGAGCCACCCCTGCGCGCCTACCGCAGCATCGATGCTGCCAACGAACAGATGCTGGCCCGAGCCTTCCGCCGGGATCTCATGCGCAACCAGTGGCTAGAGGCATTGGGCATGGGGAATGTGCCGGATGGCCAGCCCTACGAGATGCAGTTCCACGTCGACGTTGAAAAGCCCGCCTCGGCCGGAGTAGTGCCGTACCTGGACGTTATCCTGGGCTACATCTTCTTCCTCGCGGTCATGTTCGGGCTGGCGGTGGGGCGCGTTCTGCCGCACCTCCCGGTCGGGGGACAGTGGCTGGCTTTCGGGGTGCTTGCGCTGCTCGGTGGCGCTGCGGCGCTAATGCGCACGCGGAAAGTCCAACAGCTGACAGATACCACCAAGCGCCTGAAGGCCGAGGCCACGGCGTTAGCGCGCACGCTGAGCGCACTCGGCTTGATCGAAACTCGCAACCTCATGGCCATCGTCGACGAAGGGGCTGTCGGGGCGAATGTGCGCCTGTCCGGCGGGACCTTCGCCGAAAGGAAGCTTTTTGCGGACGCCATGTCTCAGCTGTCTGGGGAAGTCCGTAACGCGCGCTATCTGATTACGCCCGCGCATCACCTCCACATCCGCGGAATCTTCTGCGCCCAGTCTGTGCCTGACGTGCTCGGCACGCGCCGGGAGAACGTGGATGAATTCGTGGGGCAGTTAGAGCGCGTGGGGCTGCCGATGCGGGCGGTGTACACCCGCAATTCGGAAGGGCGGGAGTTCTTGCTGCAGGCGCGAAAGCTCAGCGGTGCCAATATTGCAGCCCGCCTGACGAAACAGACACGGCGCTACGGACGGTAGCTACTGTTGGGATTTCCTATTGTCTGGCCCCTCACACTACTCTAAGGTGCATGAACGCAGTCCTCGTTGCCGTCGTCGTCATGCTGGCCCTCGCCCTGCTTCGGGTGCATGTGGTGTTGGCGCTGTTCATCGGAGCTCTTATCGGTGGTCTCCTTAGCGGCCTTGGCCTCGATGCCACGATGGTGGCATTCCAAGAAGGCCTTTCCGGCGGCGCACAAATTGCACTGAGCTATGCCCTCCTTGGCGCCTTCGCGATGGCCGTAGCCAGCGCAGGACTGCCCAAGCTTTTGGCAGATTCGATCTTGGGGCGACTGGGCGTCACAAACGAAGAAACAAAGAGTCGCGCCGTCGCCGCAACGAAATGGCTGATGCTGGCAGGCATCCTCGCAATGGCCGTGATGAGCCAGAACCTCATCCCCGTGCACATCGCGTTCATTCCGCTGATCATTCCGCCGCTGTTGAGCGTTTTTAATAAGCTGCAGCTGGACCGCCGCCTGGTCACCTGTATCCTGACGTTCGGCCTGATCACCACGTACATGTGGATTCCGCTGGGCTTCGGTTCGATCTTCCTGAACGACATTCTGATGGCTAACATCTCCAAAGCGGGTATGAACACTGACGGCATCAACGTGATGTCGGCAATGGGAATCCCGGCGCTGGGCATGCTCTGTGGCCTGTTGGTGGCGGTGTTTATTACGTACCGCAAGCCACGCACGTACGAGGATCGCCCGATCACGGATGCCGGGACCACATCGGACGAGGAGATCTCCCGCTACAAGATCTTCGTTTCCATCATCGCGATCATCGCGACCTTCGCCGTGCAGGTGGTTATGCAGTCCATGGATATGGAGGCTAATTCGCTTCTGATCGGCGCCCTGGTTGGTTTGACGATCTTCATGGGTACCGGCGCAGTTGATTGGAAGAAGGCCGACGATGTCTTCACCGCTGGCATGCGCATGATGGCCTTGATCGGCTTCATTATGATTACCGCTCAGGGCTTCGCCGAAGTCATGAAGGCTACCGGCGAGGTCGAAAGCCTGGTCAACACCTCCGCCGATCTGTTCGCGGGCAACAAGGCCGCCGCCGCGCTGGTGATGCTACTGGTTGGCCTGGTGGTCACCATGGGCATCGGCTCGAGCTTTTCCACCCTGCCGATTGTCGCAACGATCTACGTGCCTTTGTGTGCGTCGATGGGCTTCTCGCCGCTCGCTACTGTGGCGATCGTGGGTACTGCGGGTGCTCTTGGTGACGCCGGATCCCCGGCCTCCGACTCGACCCTAGGCCCCACGTCGGGTCTGAACGCGGATGGCCAGCACGACCACATCCGGGATTCCGTGATCCCGACGTTCCTGCACTTCAATATTCCGCTGCTGATCGCAGGTTGGATCGCGGCGATGGTTCTATAGCGAAGCCGCGCGCTCCAGCCGCGCTGGAGCGACTTAGTAGCGCACCACTAGGTTGCGCGCGTCCGTCGGCCCGAGCAGAATCTCCGGCGCCAGGCCGAAGTTGGTCCAGCGGGTACGGCTGGCCCAGTCCAGAGCCTCCTCACCCATGTTGTGGCGGAAGTTCACGGCAATGCCGTCGGAGTAAAAACGCAGCTGCGTGGCGCCGGTGGGCCAATTCTTCGCCGCCGGAGTCTCCAGGAAAACCGCGTGGGTATCCACGTCCGGCTTATCGCGGTGGGCACGGTGGGTGTGGCCCGCCAGCACCAGCTTCACACCCGGGGCTGCTTGGATCATCTTCTGCAGTCGGATCAAATCCGGGTCGCGCAGGATGAAAGCAGGTCCGGCGGCGTTCGACCAGCCGGCTTCGCGCGTCATGGGGTGGTGCAGCATCAGAACGGTCGGTTTGTTTGGATCGCGGCGCAGGAAGCCCTCGATCTGACGGAACTGCTGTGGCTCGATCCGCCCGCCGGACTTATCCAGCTCCGTGGAATCGATGCCGATCACGCGCACGCCCGCGGGCTCCAGATCCATCATCCAGGCCTGCTGCCGGGGTTCGAAGACATCGCCGAAGGGATCGAAGTGCTCCTTGCCATAAGGAGTAGCAGTCTCGTATCCAGAGGAACCGTCCGCCTTGTGCGGGCGGTCGTGGTTGCCACGGGTCACGCGCCATGTGCCGGAGAACTTGTCCAGCATCTCCTTCGCACGACGGACCTCGGCCGGGCGGGCTTCGCTGGTCACATCGCCGTTGACAAACAGGTGCGTGGCTCCGTAAGCCTCGGCGGTCTGAATCACTGCGTCTAGGCACACCTCCGGGTAGGGCGCGGACTGTGGGTTCGGAACAGCAGGTGGCGGGAACCCGTCGAACCATAGCCCGTCCTGTGCCTCGCCCATGTGCACGTCGTTTGCCACAATGACGGTCTGCAGCAGGTCACCGGAAAGACGTGGCAGGGTGGTGAACGCCCGCTTGTTCTCCTGGAAGTAATTGTGCGTCGCGTTGGCTTCGACCCCGTGGGAGGAAGCGCTGAAACGATACGTCGTCTCGGGCTGCAGTCCTTCGACCGTCATGATGTGGAAGAAGGTGTTCTTCTCCGAGCGCACGATCTTCGTATCCTGTGGGTTGTCCTCCGGCCACACGCGCAGCGTGCCTTCGGTCGGCATGCCCACGGGGCGTTCTGCGATGCTGACCTTCGCATCCCACGTCAGCCAGCTGATCGTCGCCGAATCCTCCGTGACAGTCACGACCTGCAGGTCGCCAGCCAGGAACTTGCCCTTCGGGCCGGAACCCTTACGGCCCATCACCCAACCGGTCTCGGAGCTACCGATGTTGCTTGGGGTGTAGCTGGCCGAGCTGGCCATATTCGGCGTATTCGCCGAACCCAGCGCCGAGCTACCGGTCAGCCCGCTGCCCGCGAGACCACTACCGGCCAGGCCGGAACTGCCCGCACCCGTGCCTGGAGCAGCACCCGCATTGGCAAGCGGCCCCACCACGAAGGCTGCGGAACCGGCGCTGAAGCCTAGTGCTTTGAAGAATCGGCGTCGAGAAAAAATACCTTTACTGCCCATGAGCGCACAGGGTAAAGGGCGTGCGTGACGAACAGCCGGCCTCGAGGCAGCGGGCAGGGAAAGGTCGGGCGAATACTGGGTTAACGGCTAATTAATCTTCTGCTCGTGACCCGCCCAGGCCTCTTCGCGCAGCGCGTTCTTGCGGACCTTGCCTGTGGAGGTACGGGGGAGTTCGTCCAGAATCCGCACGTCGCGGGGAACCTTGTAACCGGCGATGTGGGCGCGGCAGTGGGCGATCACGGCCTCTTGCACGGCGGACTGATCAGCGTCGCGGGCCTCCGGGCGCAGAACCACGTAGGCGCGTGGGCGCTCGCCCCACTTCTCGTCCGGCACGCCGATCACCGCGCAGTCGGAGACGTCAGGGTAGCTGATCACGGCCTGCTCGACCTCGATCGTAGAGATGTTCTCGCCGCCGGAAACCACCACGTCCTTCGCGCGATCCATCAGCTGGATATAGCCGTTGGGGTGCATCACCCCCAGGTCGCCAGTGTGGAACCAGCCGCCGCGGAAGGCATGCGCGGTGGCCTCTTCGTCGTTGAAGTAACCGGCCATAATGCCGTTGCCGGTCAGGATGATCTCGCCCAACGTTGCGCCGTCGGCGGGCACGTCGACCAGCGCCTCGTCCTGGCTTTCAGTTGGCTGGATTACGCGCACGTCCTCGTTGGTGATCGAGGCCACACCCTGGCGCGCCTTGAGCACCGCGCGACGGCGAACCGTCATGTCCTCCCATTCGGGCTGCGCTTCGCAGACGGTGAAAGGCCCATAGCTTTCGGTCAGGCCGTACACGTGGGTGACCTCCACTCCGATGTTCTCGCAGCGGGTGATGGTCGTCGGGCTCGGCGGTGCGCCTGCGGTGGCTACTCGGAGGTTCGTCACGCGCCGCTTGTTTTCGTCGTCGACCAGGGTGTTCAGTACAGCCGGTGCGCCGCAGAGGGCGGTCACGCCCTCGGTGCGGATCAGTTCCCACATCTCCGGGCCCCGTACCGCGCGCAGTGCCACCTGGGTTGCGCTGACGGCCATTGCTGCCCAACCGGTGCACCAACCGGAACAGTGGAACATCGGCAGTGTCCATAGGTACACCGTGTCGTGGTTGAAGTGCTGCGTGTGCGCTTGCCCCAGCGCGTTCAGGTACGCGCCGCGGTGCGTGTAGATCACACCCTTGGGCTTGCCCGTCGTGCCGGAGGTGTAGTTAATCGCGATCGTCTCGTTCTCATCGCGCACGCGGTAGGGCAGTGGCTCTTCGTCGCGGTGCCCTGCCAGGTAGGCGCTAAAGGTCTTTACTAGTGACGCCCCCTGCGGGTCAGTATCTGCCCTTTCAACCTGGGGTTCTACGCCTTCCTTGTCGGCGATGTACACGGCCCGGCGCAGGTCGCGCTCGCCACTATCGAGGATGGGGTCGATCAGTTCTTTTTCACCGATAAGCACGTCGATGGAAGCGTGGTCGAGGATGTGGTTGACCTCTGCTGGGGCTAGGCGGGTGTTGATCGGCACCGTGACCGCGCGTGCCAGTGGCACGGCGAACTGCGCTAGTAGCGCCTCGTAGCTATTGGAGGCGAGGATGCCCACCCGGTCGCCTTCAGCGACGTGGTCGGCGATCAGTGCGTGGGCGAAGGCTTGTGCATCGGCGTTGAATTCGGCAAAGGTGATGCGTCGCGGTCCGTCGACCGCGGCTACCTTGTTGGAGTGAACCTGTGCGGAGCGCTGGAGGAAGCGCAGGGGAGTAAGGGGAGCGTTCAGGCCGTGCTGTGAAGCGAATGTCATGCCCGCGACTGTAATTCAGATCACTAAAACCTGTGTGGGATTTGAAGAATTTGAGCTTTGATACCGTGGGAAGGGATGAGGTATTCACGATCTGTTAAGGAAATTGTTGGTTCGCAAATGTCTCGTCGCGCTGGCGCTGCAGCGGTCGCGTCCGCACAGGAGGGCTCGGGCAGCAAGCTCACGCGCATCTCCGTTGATGGAAAAGATGTAGATCCCAAGCTGCTTTCCCCAGTCCGTTGCAAGCTGGATGAAGACGATGGCCGCAAGGTGCTGGAAGTCGACTTCGGTATCGACGACGACCACGCTGGCTCGGCCACGGTGAAGCGTAAGGGTGACGCTTATGTTGTCGAAGGAAACCCGGTGGAGGACGACTCGAACCGCACGATCGCCCTATCTGTGGAGTTCACCTGCGCCAACTAAAACGCTGGAGCTAGGGCGCCCCGCAACTAGAGTGCACTGCGCCACGGGTTCTTTGTATCGACGAGGAATTTCTCCACGTCCTCCGGGCGCGCCCGAAGGGTGGGGTCGAAGTCCAGGTATGCTTTGGTTTCCCGAGCGATCAGGCCAGACAGGATCAGCAGGCCAACCAGGTTCGGCAAGGCCATCAGTCCGTTGGCGATGTCTGCGAAGGTCCAGGCCAATCCGATCTCCGTCGTGGCGCCGACGAAAACCACGCAGGTGAACAGCATTCGGTAAGGCAGGGAGGCCCAGGGTCCGAAGGCACGTTCCGCGTTGCGCTCGCCGTAGTAAGACCAGCCCAGGATCGTGGAGAATGCGAAGAACACGATCGATAGGGAGACGATGGTGCCGCCCCACTCCGAGCCGATTCCCTTGCTAAAGGCCTGCGCCGTCATGTTTGCTGCATTGTCCTCGCCCGTGTCCCACACACCCGTGGTGATGATCACCAGGCCAGTCATGGTCACCACAATGATCGTGTCGATAAAGGTCTGAGTCATGGAGACCAATCCCTGGCGTACAGGGTGGGTGGTCTTTGCCGCTGCTGCGGCAATTGCGGCCGAACCCATACCGGATTCGTTTGAGAAGATGCCGCGGGCCACACCCATCTGCATAGCCAGCATGATGCCGGACCCTAGGAATCCACCGGTGGCAGAGGTTCCCGTGAAGGCGTCACTAAAGATAAGGCCGAAAGACTCCGGGATCTCGCTAGCGTGCAACCCCAGCACGACGAAACCGCCGACGATATAGATAAGAATCATCAGCGGCACGAAGGCCGAAGTGACCTTGCCGATCGAGCCGATGCCACCCAGCAACACCGCGCCGACTAGCACGAACATCACCGCGCCGGTGACGGTGGGGCTGACGTTGAACGTGTCCTCTAGACCCGCGGCCACAGCGTTGCCCTGGGTGAGGTTTCCGATGCCGAATGAGGCGATGATGGCCGCGATGGTGAAGAACCACGCCAGGAACGTGCCCAGACCGCCCGGAATGCCCAGCGACAGGTAGCGCTGTGGGCCACCGGAAACCTGGCCTTTCGAATCGGCCACGCGGAAGCGAACACCCAGGAAGGCCTCCGAATACTTCGAGGCCATACCCACCAAGCCGGTGACCCACATCCAAAACAGCGCGCCGGGACCACCGACGGAAATTGCAGTAGCCACACCCACAATATTGCCCACACCGACGGTGGCAGCCAGAGCCGTAGTGAGCGCCTGGTACTGAGTGATGTCGCCTTCGCCGCCTTCGTCATCGCGGTCGATAAGCCCGTGCCGCAGTGCCACGAATAGCTTGCGGAACTGCACGCCACCTAGGCGGAACGTCAGCCACAGGCCAGTGAGCAGCAACAGTGGGATAAGCAGCCACTGGCTCCAGACAAACTGGTCGATCTTATCCAGGTAGTTCTGGAGGGACTCGGCGAAGGAAACGTCTTGCATGAACTACAGAGGGTACGCCGGTGGTAGGGAGAGGTGAAATGTTTTCACAAAAATCTCAGCAAAATTGGCTACCGCGCAGCCGCGCGTTAAAGAGTCGTCAAGGGGGGCGTTGAACGGGTGCAAGAGCGCTGAAAAAAGCCGCGGAATCGGGCACGATAAATGGTGAGCTGCAAGAAAATGCTTTCAGCCCTTTCAGGCACCGACCGAAGGAAAGAATATGCACCCACGCGCTGGCCAGCCCGCCACCCCCGACGACCTAACCGACATTCCCGCCCTGCTGGAGGCCTACTCCGCAAAGGTTCCCAACCTGGACGATCCGGGCCAGCGCGTAAGCTTCGGTACCTCCGGCCATCGTGGCAGTGCCTTCGACGGGGCTTTCAACGAAGCACACATTCTGGCCACCACTCAGGCCATCGTCGATTACCGCCGTGAACAGGGCATTAACGGCCCCCTGTTTATCGGCCGCGACCCGCACGCACTGTCCGAGCCCGCCGAGGCCACCGCGCTTGAGGTCCTGGCCGGCAACCGGGTGACCGTCAAGGTGGACCAGGAGCGTGGCTTCGTTCCCACCCCGTCCATCAGCTTCGCAATCCTGGAGCACAATAAGCAGCTGCCCGGCGGCCCGGAGGGTACCGATGCTGGCCGCGTCGACGGCATCGTCATCACCCCTTCCCACAACCCGCCACGCGACGGTGGCTTCAAGTACAACCCGCCGACCGGTGGCCCTGCGGATACCGACGCCACCAGTTGGATCGCCCGTCGCGCCAACGAGTACCTGGATGCGGATCTGGCTGGAGTGCAGCGTTCCACCTCGACCGAGTTGGTAGAAAACCACGACTTCCTGGGCAATTACGTCGCCGCTCTGCCGGAGGTTATCGACCTCGAGGCCATCCGCAGCGCGGGCGTGCGCATCGGCGCCGACCCGATGGGTGGTGCCTCCGTCGCCTACTGGGAGCGCATCGCCGACGTGCACGGCCTCGACCTCACCGTCGTCAATCCGACGATCGACCCCGCCTTTGGCTTCATGACCTTGGACTCCGACGGCAAGATCCGCATGGATTGTTCTTCGCCGTCCGCGATGGCCTCTCTGGTCGATGCGGTCGCCGGCGCCGGTGGGGCTTCGTACGACATAGCCACTGGTAATGACGCTGATTCCGACCGGCACGGAATCGTCACGCCAGATGCAGGCCTGATGAACCCGAACCACTACCTCGCCGTCGCTATTGAGTACCTCTTTAGCCACCGCGAGAACTGGCCGCAGGATGCTGCCGTGGGCAAGACCCTGGTGAGCTCCTCCATGATCGACCGCGTGGTGGCCCGCATGGGGCGCAACCTGATGGAGGTGCCGGTCGGATTCAAGTGGTTCGTGCCGGGCCTGGTCAACGGATCCGTGGGCTTTGGTGGAGAAGAATCCGCAGGTGCTTCCTTCCTCCGTCGCAACGGGCAGGTCTGGTCGACCGATAAGGACGGCATTATCGCTGACCTGTTGGCGTCCGAAATAAAGGCAACGACCGGCAAGAGCCCATCCGAGCGTTACAAGGAGCTAGCCGAGGAGCTCGGGGCGCCGCAGTACAAGCGCATCGATGCGCCGGCGAACCGTGAACAGAAGGAGCGGCTGAAGAAGCTCAGCGCCAGCGACGTGGAAGCCACCGAGCTGGCGGGGGAGAAGATCCAGGCGATTCTGACCGAGGCGCCGGGCAATGGCGCGGCCATCGGCGGTGTGAAGGTGACCACCGATAACGCCTGGTTCGCTGCCCGCCCGAGTGGCACGGAGGATAAGTACAAGATCTATGCCGAGTCCTTCAACGGTGCCGAGCATCTGGACCAGGTGCTGGAAGAAGCACAGGTCGTTGTCGACGGGGTGCTGGGATAGTTCTCACTCGGCAGTGGCGGACAGAGGGGTCACGGCAGCCCTAGCCCTGCCGGAGCCACTTGCTGCTGCCCTCGCTGCGCGTATACGGAATATCTCGGGGTCGATTCAGGGTTTTCCCAGACTACTGCGATAGTGTAACGCGCAGTAGACACGTCACCATCTGTTGAAAGGAAAGCTCAGTGAGCCAGAAAATTAAGTCCCCTAATGCTTCTAAAGGGGGCAACGGCTTCCTGTGGGGAATCATCGCGATCCTCGTTATCGCAGCCGTAGCCATTGGCTTTATCGTGTACAACAACCAGAAGCACAAGGTGGACAACATCACCCTGCCGGATGACAAGGTGAATGTGAAGATGACTGCTAAGGACAGCATCGTCACCCTGGAGTCCGAGAACGCCGGGAACGACGTTCCGACTGTTGAAGTTTTTGAGGACTTCAGCTGCCACTACTGTGCAGAGTTGGAAACCGCGTCCAGCGAAGACGTGAAGAAGGCGCTGGAAGACGGGAAGGTGAAGGTACAGTTCCGCTTCATGAACTTCCTGGACCGTGGCGATGAAACCGGCCCCTCGACCCGTGGCGCCGCCGTGGCCTGGGAAATTGCCAAGACGGGTGACGTGGATGCCTTCTGGAACATCCACCGCTTGATGATGGAAGAGCAGTCCACCGTTACCCGTGATTGGGACTGGGATGACCTGGCCAACGCTGCGGAAAAGATGGGCGTAGATGACGGTGTGGTTGGCAAGATCCGCGACAAGTCCATTAAGGACGAAGGTGCGAAGATCTCCCGTGCAAACGACAAGGAAGTTGAGAAGCGAGAAGGAAATGTTTCCTCGCCGCTGCTTTACAAGAATGGTAAGAAATTTGATCCGCCAGTGAACGAGAAG
Source organism: Corynebacterium sp. LK28 (assembly GCF_014335105.1). Lineage (NCBI taxonomy): Bacteria > Bacillati > Actinomycetota > Actinomycetes > Mycobacteriales > Corynebacteriaceae > Corynebacterium > Corynebacterium sp. LK28. The sequence continues at coordinate 29,711 of NZ_PDGZ01000004.1, forward strand.
CGGGAGATGCAATCCTGGGCTCCGGTAGCGCTGGAAGGCAAGTAGTTTCCCGCCGGGTGAGTAGTCACGGAGCATCAGAGCTGTGGCGCCACCCAGGGGCACCTGGCGATTTGGAGAACTTAATTCCAGTGTTGTAGCTTTAGATCCGTTCGCTTCTCAGGGATTTCTTTGAAGGAAATCGCTCGGATAGCAACGGGGCTATGGCGCAGCTGGTAGCGCACCACACTGGCAGTGTGGGGGTCACGGGTTCGAATCCCGTTAGCTCCACAGAACACAGAGCCCTGGTCGGTAACGACCAGGGCTCTGTTATGTATGTGGGTCATTGTGAGAGTTAAAGTGCTCCTATAACTTGACTGGGTGTATAAGCGCGAAACCTGGACAGTTTGACCATCGGGGTAGTCTGGAGCGTGCCGGAGATTCCTATGGTGTACGTCTAGATTTTCGAGTGGGGGAGCTGTATCAATATGGGTATGAACGGTGCACTGATTAATTTGCACATCGATGATGAGCAAAAGAGACGGCTGGATAGATTGTCCAAGCGAACGGGACTGTCCAGTTCTTTCTATGTTCGTGAAGCATTGGGGGCACATCTCGCGGAGCTTGAGTACCTCTACACCTTGGAGGATGAAGCCGCTCAAATCCGCAGGGGGGAACTTGAGACCGTTTCGCTGACTGACTTGGAGGCCGAATGTGACCTGGGAGATTAGATTTTCTCCCCGTGCGGCCAAAGCATATAAGAAGTTAGATAAGCAGAATAGAAGTCGCGTCAGCCAGCTGTTGAGAGAAGTGTCGCGGCTTCCAAATCCTCGATCGCGTGGCAAAGCGCTTTCCGGGAACAGGATTGGTTTATGGCGATGGAGGGTGGGGACCTTCGGATTATTGCCGATATCGTAGACGAGAGCATTGTCGTTGTCGTCGTCGATCTAGGGCATCGGTCGAAAATCTATAAAGGATAATCCGCTTGAGTGGGGATCCCTGTCTGGGCAAGCACGACTGAAGCAAATCCACCGTGCTAGTCTAGTTTTATTGGAAACTGCCCAGCTCAGGAGCGTACAGCGAACCCAATGTAGGTCCACCACATGTCGGAGAATTCCACGTGTCAGAGAGTTCTAGGTTTAGATAGGTCGGGTCGTGAGGGCGTCAGAAAACAAAGAGAGCGAGCACATGAACGGTCTAGGGACAACGAAGCGCTTCGGCTACACCTTCCTAGTGCTGTCTACGATCGGGCTGATTTTTTCCGCGCTGATCATGCACGACAAGCTGCAGATGGCGCTGAATCCCGACTTTAAGCCGGCCTGCACCTTCAACGAGGTGATCTCTTGTACGGACGTGATGGCCTCGGATCAGGCGTCCGCCTTTGGCTTCTCTAACCCGTTCATCGGGCTGATCGGCTTCCCGGTGATGATGACCCTCGCGGTGATGCTGATCGTGGGGGCCAAGCTGCCGCGTTGGATGTGGTACTGCATCCTGGCTGGGCTGGCATGGGGCGTGGTGTTCGTGCACTGGCTGGCCTACGCTGCGATCTACTCGATTGGCGCGCTGTGCCCTTACTGCATGGCCGTGTGGGCAGCGATCCTGCCGATGTTTGTGATGACGTTGGTGCACATCCAACGCGAGCAGCGGCGCGAGGCGGGGGAGGACGTGCCACACTCCGCACTGGGCATGCCGCTGGTGGTTGTTATCGCCTGGTACCTCGCATTTACCGCGCTGATCCTGGACCAGTTCGTGTTCTAGTCCCGCCACCACGCGTCGCGGGGTGTGACTGGCAGGTGTCGCTTGTGACGCGAACGGAACCATAGCCCTTCGATGTGTTCCGCGACCTGCGGGTCGATGTCGGCCGCGCCGTTGGTGCTTTCCAGGTAGTCATCCAGCTGCGCGTACGTTACGCCCAGTGCTTCTTCGTCGGGCAGGGCAGGGCGGTCTTCCTCAAGGTCCGCCGTTGGCACCTTCTGCCACGTGCTGTCCGGGGCGCCGAGGTACTGCAGTAGTGCTGCACCCTGTCGCTTCGTCAGTCCCGCCAATGGAACCAGGTCCGCCGCACCGTCGCCGTGCTTGGTGTAGAAGCCAGTGATCGCCTCCGCCGCGTGGTCTGTTCCAACGACCAGCCCGCCGAGCTCGCCGGCCAGTGCGTATTGCGCGATCATGCGCTCGCGTGCCTTGATGTTGCCCTTATTGAAGTCGCTGACCTGCGTGATCCCTAGGGCTTCGCTGGTCGCGCGCGCCGACTCGTCGGTGGCTCCCTTGATATTTACTGTGACGCCCATACTCGGCGCAATGAACTCCAGCGCAACCTGTGCGTCGTCCTCGTCCGCTTGAATTCCGTAGGGCAGCCGCACGGCGCAGAAGCGGTAGGGCTGGGCCGGCTCTTCCTGCTGGGCTTGTGCATCCTCCTGGTTGAGGCGATCGACAGCCAGCTGGCACAGCCTTCCGGCGAGGGTGGAATCCTGCCCGCCGGAAATGCCCAGCACCAGCGTGCGTGTGTGGGTGGCTCGAAGGTAGTCGGCGATGAACTGTACGCGACGTTCTACCTCTTCGGCTGGGTCGATGGTGGGTTGCACTCCCAATTCGGCGATGATGCGCGCATGCAGCGGGCGGGCGCCAGGGTCACCGTGGATGTCGCGTGTGCCGGGGGTGCGGTCGGAGCTGGGTGGCTTGCCAGTGTGATCTGCAGAGGAGCTCATGCCTTGATGCTAGTCCGTACGGTGGAGGATATGGTGGAGTACGTGGTGCTGTGCCGAAGATGCTGCGTGCACTCATTTGGTTTTGAGGGGCCTGGTGGGTAAACTCATCGTTTGTGTTTGTGCCGGGCGGCATGACCGGGCTTTGGCCTGGGCTGCCTGGCGATGTGAAAAGTCGATGAGGAAAGGAGCGCCCGATGAAGGTCCGTAAGTCCCTTCGGTCGCTGAAGAACAAGCCGGGCGCTCAGGTCGTTCGTCGCCGCGGTAAGGTCTACGTGATCAACAAGAAGGAACCCCGCTTCAAGGCTCGCCAGGGCTAAGAACCACAAGGTTCCACCTTCCCCCGCCGTCGCTTCGGTGCTTTGTCACCGCTGCGAGGCGGGGGATTTTTTGTCCCGAATCCCGGCTTTGAAATTACATGCATGTTTTTCATGTGGCTAGATGTAGTGGTGGGAAATTCCGCCACCTGCGAATACTCAGCTTGTAACTACTATATATGGTACTCACGCTTTCCTTGACCCCCAAAATGTTGTGTTTTAGCGGTTGTCTTACACGCGTGTGATGTGTAGTCTTAAGCAAGTCAATGAGGACAAGGTGAAACCGGGAATCCCGGATGCACCACTAGCGCCTCGCACGACAACCACCAACTAGATCAACACCGATAGTGCCCACAAAAACTATTGCCACCGGGGCCACAGTTTCAACACTTTCAGGAGAATGACAGCCGCCATGATCACCGTCTACACCAAGCCCGCCTGTGTTCAGTGCAACGCCACCAAGAAGGCCCTCGACAAGGCCGGTCTTGAGTACGAACTCGTAGACATCAGCCTCGACGATGATGCCCGCGACTACGTTATGGCGCTGGGCCACCTGCAGGCTCCCGTGGTTGTTGCCGGTGAGGATCACTGGTCTGGCTTCCGCCCGGATCGCATTCGCACCCTGGCTGTAGAGGCCGCTTAAACCCCAGTGTCACCCGACCTGCACTGTCGCAGGACGGGAAATTAATGCGCTGTCCAGTTCCCTAATGAGGCTCAATGCTGATCACGTATTTTTCCTCCACGACGGAGAACACCCACCGTTTCGTGCGCAAGCTCGGGTTGCCTTCCTGCCGCATCCCTCTCAAACGTAGTGACGCCCCACTGTTCATCGATCAACCGCATGTGTTGATAGTGCCGACATATGGTGGGGGAGCGGGGATGACGGGGGACTTCTCGCGACCGGTTCCAAAACAAGTGATCAAGTTTCTAAACGTGGAGCAAAATCGCAAGTGGCTGCGCGGAGTGATCGCCTCGGGAAACCTGAACTTCGGCTCGGACTTTGCGAAGGCAGGCGAGATCATTTCGGCCAAATGCCATGTCCCGTACCTCTATCGCTTTGAGCTGATGGGCACCGAAGAGGATGTACGCAGGGTTAGGCAAGGACTGGCGGAGTTTGAGGACTCTCTGCGTCAGGAAGGCCGGTGGGACCTTGCGAGCTGACGGATAAACGCACCACAAGTAACGAGACAAGTAACAAAAGTCACCCCGCGGTTGTCTGGGGTGCTTATTAGAATCGAAACGAACACATTAGCGCGAGCATAATTCGGCGCGAGATTTTGAGGAGAACACATACACATGACCGCCAACGAGCTTGGAAAAAAGGTCCAGGAGCCCGTTGACCAGCGCGAACAGCTGGATTACCACGCGCTCAACGCGATGTTGAACCTGTACAACGAAGCAGGGGAGATTCAGTTCGACAAGGACCGCGAGGCTGCCAACCAGTACTTCCTGCAGCACGTCAACCAGAACACGGTCTACTTCCACGATCTGGAAGAGAAGATCAAGTACCTGATCGACAACGAGTACTACGATCCCGCGGTGCTGGACCAGTACGAGTTCAGCTTCGTAAAGTCCCTGTTCAAGCAGGCCTACGCGAAGAAGTTCCGCTTCCAGTCGTTCCTGGGGGCTTACAAGTACTACACCTCTTACACTCTGAAGACCTTCGACGGTCGCCGCTACCTGGAGCGTTTCGAAGATCGCGTCTGCATGGTTGCGCTGGGCCTGGCTGCGGGGGATACCGAGTTGGCGTCCAACCTGGTCGACGAGATCATGGATGGCCGTTTCCAGCCTGCAACGCCGACCTTCCTCAACATCGGCAAGAAGCAGCGCGGCGAGCCGGTATCGTGCTTCCTCCTGCGTATCGAGGACAACATGGAGTCCATCGGCCGCTCCATCAACTCCGCGCTGCAGCTGTCCAAGCGCGGTGGCGGTGTGGCCCTGCTGCTGTCGAACGTGCGCGAGGCTGGGGCGCCGATTAAGCACATCGAAAACCAGTCCTCCGGCGTGATCCCCGTGATGAAGCTGCTAGAAGACGCCTTCAGCTACGCCAACCAGCTGGGAGCCCGCCAGGGCGCCGGCGCGGTCTACCTGCACGCTCACCACCCGGATATCCTGCGCTTCCTGGATACCAAGCGCGAGAATGCGGATGAGAAGATCCGTATTAAGACCCTGTCGCTGGGTGTGGTGATCCCGGACATCACGTTCGAGCTGGCCAAGCGCAACGACGACATGTACCTGTTCAGCCCGTACGACGTGGAGCGCGTTTACGGCAAGCCGTTCGCCGATGTTTCAATCAGCGAGCACTACGAAGAAATGGTAGAGGATCCGCGGATCCGCAAGTCCAAGATCAACGCCCGCGCCTTCTTCCAGACTCTGGCAGAGATCCAGTTCGAGTCCGGCTACCCGTACATCATGTTCGAGGACACGGTGAACAAGGCCAACCCGATCGAGGGGCGCATCACCCACTCCAACCTGTGCTCCGAGATTCTGCAGGTCTCCACCCCGTCTGAGTTCAACGCCGACCTGTCCTACAAGACCATCGGCGACGACATTTCCTGCAACCTGGGCTCCATGAACATTGCGAAGGCGGTGGACTCGGAGGACTTCTCCAAGACCATCGAGACCGCTATCCGTGGCCTGACCGCCGTGGCGGATCAGACGTCCATCGACTCGGTGCCTTCGGTTCGCCAGGGCAACGACAACTCCCACGCCATTGGCCTGGGGCAGATGAACCTGCACGGATTCCTGGGCCGCGAGCACATCCACTACGGCTCCGAGGAAGCACTGGACTTCACGAATGCTTACTTCGCGGTTGTGATGTACGAGGCACTCAAGGCCTCCAACAAGATCGCCCAGGAGCGCGGAGAGAAGTTCCACAACTTCGAAAACTCCGAGTACGCCACCGGCGAATTCTTCGACCGCTACGATCCGGCCGAGTTTGCACCGAAGACAGAGCGCGTGCGCCAAATCTTCGGCAATTCCAGCATCCAGGTGCCGACGGCACAGGACTGGCAGCAGCTGAAGGATGACGTGCAGGCCCACGGTCTGTACAACCGGAACCTGCAGGCCATCCCGCCGACGGGCTCGATCTCGTACATCAACAACTCGACGTCCTCGATTCACCCCATTGCCTCCAAGATCGAAATCCGCAAGGAAGGCAAGATCGGGCGCGTGTACTACCCGGCTCCGTACATGACGAACGAGAACCTGGAGTACTACGAGGATGCCTACGAGATCGGCTATGAGAAGATCATCGACACCTACGCAGTCGCCACGAAGTACGTGGACCAGGGCTTGTCGCTGACCTTGTTCTTCAAGGACACTGCGACCACGCGCGACATTAACCGTGCGCAGATTTACGCTTGGCGCAAGGGGATCAAGACGATCTACTACATCCGCCTACGCCAAACAGCCCTGACCGGTACGGAGGTCGAGGGCTGCGTGAGCTGCATGCTCTAAGCGAGAAAGGCCGACCGGGAGGAATCCCAGTCGGCTTTTTTGTTGGCTTCGTACTAGCTGTTAGCGGCTGCCCAGCTCTGCGTCGATGCGCAGCAGGCCAGAGCCGTCGGTGCCAACCAGCTTGATGCGGTCGATGATGCCACTGACCGTGGCCTCTTCCTCAATCTGCTCCTCCAGGAAGAAGTTCAGCAGGTTGCGGGAATCCACATCGCCCACCTCGTCGGCAGTCTTCACTAGGTCGCGGATCAAAGCGGAGACCTTGCGCTCGTGCTCCAGGGATGCCTCGAAGGCGTCCAGCGGGGTGGAGATCTTCAGAGACGGCATCTCAATCGTCTCGACATCCACGCGAGCGTCGCGATCCAGCAGGTGCTGTGCAAACTTCTGAGCGTGCACGCGCTCCTCATCCGCCTGAGCCTTCATCCAGCTGCTCATGCCGTCGAAGGAGAGGCGATCCAGCTCATAAGCCAGCTGGGTGTAGACCAGCGCGGCCTGGTGCTCTGCGGTGACCTGTTCGTTCAGTTGCTTTTGAAATTTCTCGTTGATTTCCATGCCCCTCAACGTACTAAGAGCACAACCAATCGGCTAGGTAACCCAGCCTTGCCTTATATTATCAATGCAGTTCAGAGCCTATTGTATAGTCGGTGAGGCTGTCTTTACTTAGGTTGCCCTGTAAACCAATCCTGACGTGCTCTTTAGGTAGTGACGCCCCCAGCTCCGGGCTGAAATCGGCTCCAGCGCGCGCTGAGGGCGTCATTAAGAAAGACCCCCCAAAATGGGGGTGGTGGCCGAGGGGGGGTGCGTCGCGGAAACGGGGTAACATGGGGCGAAGTGCACAAGCTGAGGGACAGCAAGAAAATCAGCACGTTCTGTGAGAAGGAGACACGTAAGCGATGAGTGCGCACGCACCCCACACTCCCGTACACCGCGTCGACGGCGATCCGGTATCCGCCATCAACTGGAACAGCATCCCAGATGACAAGGACCTGGAAGTGTGGGATCGCCTCACTGCCAACTTCTGGCTACCCGAAAAGGTGCCACTGTCCAACGACGTCCCCAGCTGGTCCACACTAAATGACATGGAGAAGCAGGCCACCATGCGTGTGTTCACCGGCCTGACCATGCTGGATACGATTCAGGGCACAGTTGGTGCAGTAAAGCTGATCGAGGATGCTGCCACTCCACACGAGGAAGCCGTCTTTACGAATATCTCCTTTATGGAGAGCGTTCACGCGAAGTCTTATTCCTCTATCTTTATGACGCTGGCCTCTACGCCTGAGATTAACGACGCCTTCCGTTGGTCCGAAGAGAATGAGAAGCTGCAAAACAAGGCAAAGATCATTCTCGACTTCTATGAGGGCGACGATCCGATGAAGAAGAAGATTGCCTCTGTGCTGCTGGAGAGCTTCCTCTTCTACTCCGGTTTCTACCTGCCGATGTACTGGTCTTCGCATGCGAAGCTGACCAACACCGCAGACATTATCCGCCTGATCATCCGCGATGAGTCTGTGCACGGTTACTACATTGGCTACAAGTACCAGCGCGCTCTGGAGAAGGAGACCCCGGAGCGCCAGGAGGAGTTGAAGGAGCACACCTTCGACCTACTGCTGGAGTTGTACGACAACGAGGCACAGTACACCGAGGATCTTTATGATGATCTCGGCTGGACAGAGGACGTCAAGCGCTTCTTGCGCTACAACGCAAACAAGGCGCTGAACAACCTGGGCTACGAAGGGCTGTTCCCGGCGGACGAGACTCGTGTGTCTCCGGCGATCCTCTCGGCTCTGAACCCGGGTGGCGACGAGAACCACGACTTCTTCTCCGGTTCTGGTTCCTCTTATGTAATAGGTAAGGCCGAGAATACGGTCGACGACGATTGGGACTTCTAAACAGCGACTTCTAAACAGCGAGGCAGCACCCCCGAAAACGTGGGTTCTGCCAAGACCGCCCCGTCCACGGCTATTGAAAAACGCGTTGACGGGATAGTATGTAAGCATTCTGTGTCTGTTTCGGAACGGTCATTGACGAGGCTGATCCAGCGGGAACAGGACAGAGGAAACATTCTTTTGGGTGGCTTGCCCAGATGATCCGCAGAATTCAGAGAGGTTCGGCGGATAGTTTAGGCAGGTCACGCGTAGTCAGGAGGAACAAATGACCGCAGTAGCGCCAAGGGAAAGCCACGAGGTTTCCCCGGCTCGGCCTGCGCCTTTCGGTGAGGTGCCGCGTGGCAACCTCGCGTGGAAGATGCTGACCACGACCGACCACAAGCTTCTGGGCATCATGTACCTAATCATGTCCTTCACCTTCTTCATGATTGGTGGCTTGATGGCCCTTCTGATCCGTATCGAGCTTTTCGAGCCGGGTCAGCAATTCCTGTCCAACGAGCAGTTCAACCAGCTGTTCACGATGCACGGCACGATCATGCTGCTGCTGTACGGCTCCCCGATGGTGTTCGGTTTCGCGAACTACATCATGCCGCTGCAGATCGGCGCGCCTGACGTGGCCTTCCCCCGTCTGAATGCCTTCGGCTTCTGGATGACCACCGCTGGTGGTGTCGTTATGCTGCTCGGCTTCCTGACTCCGGGCGGTGCCGCCGACTTCGGTTGGACGATGTACATGCCGCTGGCAGACGTTGTTCACTCTCCGGGTGTCGGCTCTGAACTGTGGATCCTGGGTGTTGGTGTTGGTGGTATCGGTACCATCGCTTCCGCTGTAAACATGATCACGACCATCCTGTGCCTCCGCGCACCGGGTATGACCATGTTCCGCATGCCGATCTTCACCTGGAACATCTTCGTTACCTCTCTGCTGGTTCTGCTGATCTTCCCGCTGCTGACCGCTGCTGCTCTGGGCGTGTTCTACGACCGCAAGCTGGGTGGCCACATTTACGACGCCGGCAACGGTGGCGCCATCCTGTGGCAGCACCTGTTCTGGTTCTTCGGCCACCCCGAGGTGTACGTCCTGGCACTGCCGTTCTTCGGTATCGTGTCTGAGGTATTCCCGGTGTTCTCCCGTAAGCCGATGTTCGGCTACGTCGGCCTGGTGTTCGCAACCCTGTCGATTGCTGCACTGTCCATGGCCGTGTGGGCGCACCACATGTTCGTGACTGGCGCCGTTATGCTGCCGTTCTTCTCCTTCATGACCTTCCTGATCGGTGTGCCGACCGGTATGAAGTTCTTCAACTGGCTGGGCACGATGTGGAAGGGTCGCCTGACCTTCGAGACCCCGATGATCTTTGCCATCGGCTTCTTCGCCACCTTCCTCTTCGGTGGTCTGACCGGTGTCATGCTGGCTTCCCCGTCTCTGGACTTCCACGTCTCGGATTCCTACTTCGTGGTTGCGCACTTCCACTACACCCTGTTCGGTACCGTGGCTTACGCTTCCTTCGCAGGCGTGTACTTCTGGTTCCCGAAGATGACGGGTCGCATGCTGGACGAGAAGCTGGGCAAGATCCACTTCTGGCTGGTCACCATCGGCTTCCACACCACGTTCCTGCTGCAGCACTGGCTGGGCAACATGGGTATGCCGCGTCGTTACGCTGACTACCTGCCGACGGACGGCTTCACCCTGTTCAACCAGATCTCCACGATCGGTGCTTTCATCCTGGCGGTCTCCATGATTCCGTTCCTGTGGAACGTCTTTAAGTCCTACCGCTACGGCGAGGTTGTGACGGTTGACGATCCGTGGGGCTACGGCAACTCCCTGGAGTGGGCTACCTCCTGCCCGCCGCCGCGCCACAACTTCACCTCGATGCCTCGCATTCGCTCCGAGCGCCCGGCGTTCGAGCTGCACCACCCGCACATGGTCAAGCGCATGCGCGACGAGGCACACGTCGGCCGCCACTTCTAGGAGCCTGCTCCTAGCGGGGCGCTTCCAGGTGCTACTCTGGACGCCCCCTCACCGCGCCACTGCCTAGCGCAGTCGCGTGGTGCCGGGCGGCTCGGTCGGTGCTTAGAGCTCTGGCCAGCTGGTGCAAATAGCAACTAAGATCCACGCCCTTAACTACGCGGGGTGTGGATTTTTGTATGTCCGGGGTCTGTGGGTCTGGGTTCCTTTCCCATGCAGTTTCCAGAACCCGTGTAGTGTCCAGTACCCATGCAGTGTCCAGAACTCATGCAGTGTCCAGATGTCGTTAGAACGGGAATCTGCGAGTGGATTTCGCCGGAAATGTCGTTAGAACGGGAATCTGCGAGTGGATTTCGCCGGAAATGTCGTTAGAACGGGAATCTGTTAAACGAACATGATCACGGATAAGTAAGAACGCAGGTCAGGGGCTCTTGGATTTTCATTAGCGAAAGTGGGCCGTTCCGGATTCCCGTTCTAGCGACACTGGCGCTATCGGGAGAGTGGAACGAAAGTGGGTGCGTGCCCTTTGGTGTGCCCGATGAGAGGTAAATGTCGTTTTTGTTGCATTTCTTTTAGTGGTAACCATTGCTAATAGGCGTTTACGCAGGTCAGGAGCTTAGGTATGGCGAGTACTGTTTTGTAGCAAACATGCTTTGCAACTTTTGCGACATTTCGGCGCGCTGGGTGCAGCTTTTGCGACATTTCGGCGCACAGGGTGCAGCTTTTGCGACATTTCGGCGCGCAGGGTGCAACTTTTGCGACATTTCGGCGCGCCAGGGGATGTACTGGATGGAGTTCGCTGGTCCGGTTATCACTTCCGGTGGGGAAGTGGGACAATATAACGCGTGACTACCTCAGATAATGCCAGCAACCCCAACTCTTCCGCCGACCAGCCAGCGGTAGCGCTGCCGCAGCCACAGCCAACTGCAACCGCTGCTGCTGCAGCGCAGCCGCAGGCACAGCCCACTGCAACCGCTGGTACAGCTGCCGCAGCAGCGAGCCCCGACCCGCACTTTGAAAGCGCCCTCGAAGACACCCTGCAGGAAGGCCTTGCTCCAAGTGTTATCACGGTCACCGGCCCTGACCGGCCGGGCGTATCGGCGGCCTTCTTCCGTGTGCTGTCCTCCTACGGAGTGCAGCTTTTAGACATTGAACAGTCAGTATTCCGTGGGAAGCTGTCTTTGGCGGCGCTGGTGGGCGTCGGACAAGAAGACCTTGAACCCCTCGGCGAAGGGCTGAAGGAAACCCTGGCTTCCTACGGCATGCGCGTCAGCGTGGAAGCGGACGACAACCTCTCCAGCACTCGTCCGCACTCCACGCACGTCATGGTGGTGCTCGGCCGACCGCTGACCGCGACCCATATCTCGCGCATTGGTCAGACCCTCGCGGATTACGGTGCAAACATCGACACCATCACCGGCATCGCAGACTACCCGGTCACTGGTCTGGAACTCAGCTTGACCGTAGCCAATCCCGCGCCCGGCGGCGGCGTGCCTTTGCGCAAGGCGCTGGCAACCCTTACGACGGAGGTTGGTGTGGATATCGCCATCGAACGCGCCGGCCTGGCCCGCCGTGCAAAGCGCCTGATCTGCTTCGATGTCGATTCGACCCTTATCCAGCACGAGGTTATCGAGATGCTGGCAGCTTACGCCGACCGCGAAGCGGAGGTAGCCGAAGTCACCGAACGCGCCATGCGCGGCGAACTGGACTTTGCTGAATCCCTGCACGAGCGCGTGAAGGCGCTGGCCGGTTTGGATGCAGCGGTGGTGGAGAATGTCGCCCGCGACATCCAACTGACCCCCGGCGCCCGCACAACTATCCGCACTCTGAAGCGCCTGGGCTACAAGACTGGCGTGGTGTCCGGCGGGTTCATTCAGGTCATCGAGCCGCTTGCCCGCGAACTGGACCTCGATTTCGCCCGCGCAAATACCCTGGAAATCGTCGATGGCAAGCTGACCGGTCGCGTTATCGGCCCAGTGATCGACCGCCAGGCAAAGGCTGAGAGCCTCAAGGAATTCGCCTGGTCGAACGGCATCAAGCTGAATCAGACGGTCGCGGTAGGCGATGGCGCTAACGACATCGACATGCTTTCGACTGCCGGCCTGGGTATCGCTTTCAACGCAAAGCCCGCGCTGAAGGCGGTCGCGGATACCTCCGTGAACTACCCGTTCCTGGATCAGGTGCTGTTTATTCTGGGTATTTCTCGCCACGAGATTGAGGACGCCGACCTGCGCGATGGTACCTACCGCCGCGTGCCCCTTGCGGGCGAGTAGTTCGGACGCCCACTTACCCAGCCCGGCAGGCTTCAGGTTGGGGTATTAGACCGACCCCGCCCCGAGCTTGCCGAGAGCCCGGCGGGATTTAGATCAGCGGGACTGAACTAGGCCTCGCGATCGCGCAGCTCGCGGCGCAGAATCTTGCCGGTGCTGGACTTCGGAATGCCCTGGACGAACTCGACGATGCGGATCTTCTTGTAGGGCGCCACGCGCTCGGCTACGAAGTCCATCACTTGTTGCTCGTTGAGGGCGGATCCGCGCTGGGCAACCACGAACGCCTTGGGTAGCTCCTCGCCATCAGAGGCGCGGTGTACGCCGACGACTGCGGCGTCTGCGATCTCCGGATGGCTGAGCAGCACGGACTCCAGCTCTGCAGGCGGAACCTGGTAGCCCTTGTACTTAATGAGCTCCTTCAGTCGGTCGACGATGTGGACGTTGCCCTCCGGATCCGCGTTGGCCAGGTCGCCGGTGCGCAGCCAACCGTCGCCCGGCAGGGCTTCGGCGGTCTGCTCTGGCTTGTTCAGGTATCCGGCCATGATCTGCGGGCCACGCACCCACAGTTCGCCGACCTCGGATACGCCTTCGCTGGGCAGTGGGACTTCCTCCAGGGTTTCCGGATCCACCAGCTTGCTTTCCGTGTTGGCACAGGGCTTGCCGATGGAACCGCGGTTGATGTCCTTGGAGACGTTAGCGTGCGCCAGTGGCGAAGTCTCGGTCATGCCGAAGCCTTGCTGCACGTGAATCCCCAGGCGGTTTTCCAGCGCTACAGCCAGATCCTCGTCCAGGGTTGCCGCACCGCTGAACACCGCGCGCATACGCGACAGGTCGTAGTTGTCCACCATCGGGTGCTTGGCCAGCTGCACGGCAATGGGTGGCGCAATCAGGGTGAAAGTTACGTTGAACTTCTGGTGGTGCTCCAGGAAGCTCTGCAGTTCGAAGCGGGGGACCACTACCAGCGTGCTGCGCTGTGCCAGGGCTAGGTTCACCAGCGCGGTCAGGCCGTAGATGTGGAAGAACGGCAGCACGGCGTAGACGATGTCGTCGCGCTGTATCAAGTTCAGGTCCTGCCCCTGCTGCACGTTAGCCACCAGTTGGCGGTGCATAAGGCGCACGCCCTTCGGTAGGCCGGTGGTGCCGGAGGAATAGGGCAGAATCGCAAGATCCTCGTCCGGGTCAATCTCCACCGCGGGTGCGGTGCGTCGCTCTGCCATGATCTGCTGCATGCCCTTGGAGGTATCCAGGTGGACGATAAAGTCCTCGTCGATGCCGGCGTCTTTGGCCCCCTGGGACGAGGCGTCCCCAAGCGCAGCAACGGTAAGTAGCATCTTCGCGCCAGAGTCCTTAATCTGCGCAGTAACGCTTTCTGGGGTAGAAAGCAGTGACAGCGGAGACGGCACCGCACCGATGCGCCACAGTCCGTAAGCGGCGACGATGAAGTTCAGGGAGTTCGGCAGGTGCAGCGCTACGACGTCGCCCTTCTTGATGCCCTTGCTGGCCAGCCAGCCCGCGGTGGATTCGATGTAGTTCTGCAGCTGCGCGAAGGTCGTTTCGGAGCCATCGGCGATGTCGATGACGGCCACGCGATCCTCTTCCTCCGTGGTGAGGTCGTGGAAGATGTAGTCGTACAGGCCGAGCGGGCTGAGTTCGATGTCCGGGCGATCGCTCTTGATGGGCATTGCGTCGGGGCTCCTATCCGTTCGCGGTTGTTCTTGGCCTCCACTCTAGCGTTCGGTTGGTGTAGTCGACGTCACTTTCTTTTCTTTTGGCTTGCTAAGCAGTTTTTTGGTAGGGGTGACCAGCCCAGTTCAGACGACATTCCTATTGAACTGCGCCCAGTTTGGGGCATAATCTTTTAATGTAATTCGTTATGCACACGCGGGAACTTCCTTCCCCTGACGCGCATTACATAACTGTCCTGAAGCGGGTTTTGCCGGCTTGGGTTGCCCCTAGCTTCAGTTCAGTTACTTGTCTTGCTAGCTCAGGTGGAAAGGAGGTGAACGATGAGTGCGACGATGAATGATTCGATCCACAACGGAGGACACATGGTGGACCCATCCGCTAGTGCAGAGGTAGACGCTCCGATTCTGCCAAACCTCGAAGAACTGTTCGGCGCGGATGCGCAGTTCGGTTCGGAGTCTGGTTTTTCGGAGGAGGAGCTCGATGCTCTGTTCAATGCGATGTTTGATGTCGCGGTGGACCCAAACACCGAAATGCCCGATGGCGATCTGATTCCAAGCTTGGACTCTTTCCCGGAGGAGTCTGACGTTGATCTGACGGATCTGGATGATTCTTCTGCGGAGTACGACGCCACCTCGGTGGATTCCGTCGACAGTGATGTCGCGGGCGACGATGCAGGGGCCGGCCTTGGTGGTTCGGGGGGCATGGAGGATCTTGATGATCTGAACAATGCCCTGGAGGACAACCTGGACGACAGCCTGGACGGTGGCCTAGACAACGAGCTCGACAATGAGCTAGACGATGCCCTGGGCGAGGACCCGGCTGACCACAGTGATTCCGACGATCTGACCGATTACAACGGTTTCTAGGGAGGGGGGATTACAAGTGTCTACGGGACTAACTAACGCTGAACGGCAAGAACTTACCCGCGATGAGGAACGCGACCTGCTGGCCAAAGCTCACGAAGGCGACCAGCAGGCTTTCGCGTGTCTAGCGCGCCAGGCCTGGGGGAGGATGTTCGCAGTCTGCCTTTCCATCACCGGCAACCGCGCGGATGCGGAGGATGCTCTGCAGAACGCGCTGACCTCCGCGTGGAAGAACATCGACAAGTTCGACGGGCGCGCCAGGTTCTCCACCTGGGCGTACCGTATCGCCTCGAACGCAGCTCTGCAGATCGTTCGTTCTCGCCGGGATGTGCCGGAGGAGGACGCGGGCGCGGACGAGGTTGCGCAGACCCCAGAGGTTGGTTCGCAGGTGACCTCCGCAATGGTTGTGCGCGAGGCTCTCGCGCAGCTGCCGGAAGATTTTCGCGAGGTGATTGTCCTTCGCGAATACACTGGCATGAGCTACCAAGATATCGCTGCCCACCAGGGGATTCCCATTCAAACGGTCAAGTCTCGCATTAATCGCGCGCGTGCGAAGCTGAAGGCTGCGTTGGTGGAGGCAGGCGTCACTAGCGCATAGACAGCGAGGCCACCACAACGGTACAGAGCCCGATAGAAAGAGCCTCACGGCCTCGAGCGATAGCTCGGGCGCGTGGGGCTCTTCGGCGCGTTAGCCGGGATTAATCCTGCGGCATCAGGTTAAAGAACTTAAGCATCTTCTTGATCTCGTCCTCTGATGCACCGTTTTCACCGCGGCTGACCACGATTCCCTTTTGGTCGGGATACCAGATCATAATGTCGGGTGCACCATATTCGCTTGTTGCTGGATACATGCGAATCTCCGGCCAGCCGTTACCCGCATCCTGGATTCTTGTGCTCTTAATGGAGGAGCTTTCTGCGTGATCGTAGACCTTCTTCGCCTCGTCACCGGTCAATATGTAACGGAAGCCACTGTATGTAAGGTTACCGTTTTTCCCATCCAGCGAATTGTAGTCGGGGAGGCAAGAGTACATCTTGTTGTCCATGTTGCGGAAGGCATCCCCAAGGAAGGGTGGCTTCTTCGTTTCTGCTTCACAGGTGCGCATGCGGTTGTAGAAGTTCGTCGGCATGTAGTCCTTAACCTCCGGCAGGAGGGTGGGAAGCACCTTGTACAGATCCGAGTCCGTCGCATTGGCCGGCAGGGCGAACGTACTGGTCTCAGAGAACGGCGGGTTGCCGGAACCATCGTTGCCGCCGCCATTGCCGCCGCCGTTGCCATCGCCACCTCCATTGAGGGCGACAAATCCGATTGCCACGACGACCGCCAGAATCGCCAGGCTGGCCGTGACAATCACCGGGGTGTTCGACTTCTTCCGCCCCGCCGAGGTAGCCGTAGCGCGAGCCGAAGCAAAGTTGCTGGGACCATAAGAGCTAGGGGCACCTGGGCCGAAGGACGATGCCTGCGGAGGGCGGCTAAACGACTGCGTGTTGTTCTGCGCAGGATTCGGGAAGCTACTGGTCGGCGAGCTTCCGTTCTGGTTTGCCCGCGGCATTCCGGGCGAGGTAGCCGGGGTGGGGCGGGAGGAGCCTCCAGCTGCGGCCCCGCCTCCAGTGGCGGCACTCGCGGCACCTGCGGCACCCGCAGCGCCCGCCACACCTGCGGCAGCACCGCCCGCGTTCGCGGTACGGTTCGCAGAATCCGGAGCCCCGCCGTCGGTGAATCCGCGCAGAGTTGCAGCCAGTGCGCCGCGGCTGACTACCGTCTTGGGGTCGTCCAACGTCATGACCGTGCCGACCTCGCCCAGACGATCCTGCACGAAAGGTACGCGCGAGGAACCGCCGGTCATGTAGATCGGGGTCTTTGTGGAATCGACGCCCGCCTGTGCCAGCGCCGCCCGCGTCAGCTCAACGCCACGCATGATCGACTGCTCGATCACATTGTTGAATTCGTCGCGGGTGATCAACAGGTCAGTTTCCCCGTGGGGAGTGGAGACGCTGATCGTGGCCGAGGACGTATCCGAGAGGATCTCCTTGGCCTCGCGAATGCTGGATTCCAGCGCGTGGACCGTGGCGATCGGGGCGGAACGAAGGTAGTCCGCCAGATCGGGATCATCGTGCTCCAGCTGGTCCAGAACCCAGCGGTACATCAAGTTGTCGATGGTGCGGCCGCCCAGGCTGTTATCGCCCTTGGCGGCGACGACCTCGAAGTTACCGTTCGGCTTCGCTTCCAGCACCGCGATATCCAGGGTGCCGCCACCGAAGTCGAACACCGCCACGTGGGAGCCCGCGCGCACGGACTGCTGGGAGGCGTAGTGGATGGCGGCCGCCCGTGGCTCGGAAAGGAAACGCAGACTCTTTTCGGGAATGCCCGCTGCAATGGCGCTTCGCTTCAGCTGGTCCACGGAGTGAGCGGACCAGGCCTCGGGGTGCGTCAGAGTAACGGTCTCGGGATCCTTGTTAGCGTGCTGCGCCTTACCGGAGCGCAGAACCGTGGCCAGCACAGAGCCCACGACCTTCGTCAGCGGCAGATCCTTGGTAGCCAGCTTCACTTCATCGTGGTCGATGTAGCGCTTGGGGCTGAGCAGCAGGCGCGAGGGGTCGCGGCGTCCGCGAGCCAATGCGGAATCGCCGTTGAGTAGCGTGGGCTCCCCATCGGCAGCAGCGTGTGCGCCGTGTGGGGAATCCAGGAACACTGCGGACGGCAGGATGTTGGAGCGGTGCGTCAACGCAAGGGCGGATATCTCCTTACCCATCGGGCTTTGGTGAGCGGCAGCCGTATTCGAGGTTCCGAAATCGATTGCCAGGTGCCATGCGTTAGTCATGAAAAGTACAGCTCCTGAAATACACGTGTGCTTAAGGCATAAGTAGCTTACACTTTAATGCCAATTAGTGGCGTTAGATGGTCGCTTGCAATGCGGATTGGAAAGAACCGAGCAAACGTTCACGTGCCTCGTCCTCCGCGGCGGACAGGGGAGACATCGAAAGTTGCTGGAGTTCGGCGATCTGCTCTTCGATGGCTCGGCGCACTTGGTCAACCGGCGTGTCCCGCGGCAAATTCACCGTATCCGCCGGGTGCCCAGCAGTGACCGCGGTGCGCAGCAACTGTAATAGTCGGGAATCGGGCGTGCTGGCATAGGTATTGCGGTAACTGCGGTAGAGCAGCACAAAGTGCATGCCCGGCTGCGCCAGTGTGACGGACAGGACCCACCGGATGTGGTTCATATCCGGGTGGTTAGAGGCCAGATCGTCCAACACATCCAGCATTCGGGCAGCACGCTGCAGCACGGCGAAGTAGGTGATGTCGCCGGTCAGCAGATGCACCAGCTCGGATACGCCGGAGGTTTCCACCATCCACTTCACCAGCGCCGGCGCACCGCCTTCGGCGGCAATGCTGCGGCCGGCGAACACGCCGTATTCGCCCATAACGTCTAGCAAATCGTCCCGGTCGTTAGCGGAGAATCCCGCAACGACCTCTCGCGGGTCGTCGGCCTCCAGGAAATCCAGCAGATCATCACGATCCAGCTCCGCCAGTGCGGCCAGCTGACGGGCGACGTCGCCGGTCACCTTGCCCGTCAAGGCGGACTCAGCCATCAATCCGGAAAGCGGGATGGTTTGCTGGACAGTGCTCACCAGTTTCTTCTGGATGCTGTTGGCGTGCTGCCGGGCGTGTTGCAGCGGATCGATGGAACCGAAAGCGCCGGAGCCGAAAGAGTCCGCGCGGGAAAGGATGCCCACTGTATTTAGGGGCGTCATTCCCAATTGCGAAAGAAACCGCTTCTCGTCCTCGCGCGGGGCAGAGTCCGACAAAAAGACAAGGCAATCGGCCCAACCGCTAGCGCGGCGCGTATCCCGCTGCCCGTCGACCAGAATTCGACGGGTTCGCTGCTCGTTTTCGACCGTCAAGGTCGCGGTGCCGGGCGTATCGATCAGGGTGAGCTCTTCCAGTCGGCGGTTGGGCAGGAACTGGTCGATGTAGTCCACCTCGTTCAACGGTACGGGCAGGCTATCGAGCGGGCCGTTGTTCAGTGGGATGCGGGCCATCTGGCCGTCGACGGAATGGATCTCGGCGCGGGCGGGCGCGCCGTTGTGGTACATGCTGACGGCCATGGTGCATTCCAGGGCACCGGTGGCGGCGATCAGGTTCTCCGTCAGGGCGTTGACCAGAGTGGACTTTCCGGATTTCAGACGACCGACAACAGCGACTCGGGGCGGGCGGGTAACCATCAAACGCAGCTGTTCGGCGCGGGCCGCCAGGTCAGGGGAGCCACCTGCGAGGGCATCAACGGCCTGCGTTAGCAGCAGCGTGAGGTCAGAGACCCGCTGGCTGAGGTGGGCAGAGGCCGATTGGATTTGGTGTTCCTGGTTCATTTACATCCCCGCCCCGCTTGCCGGAATCGTCCCAGCCTGGGCTGCCGCCTTCAGACTTGCGGCTCCGTGCCGGCTGCGCTTCAGCGCTTCTAGGTGGCCGTCTAGCTCCTCGATGGTCTGCTGCACAATCTCCCCGTTCTTCTTCAACCGGGCAATGGTCTGCTTGCGCTGCGCCTCGGTTTCTCGGGCGATCTTCTGGGCGGATTCGATCTTGCCCTGAAGGTTGCGCTGTTCGTGCCTGATGGCAGCGCGGTGGCGCAGCAGAATTTCCGTCCTACCTGTCGTGATGGTGATGTCGATCATGCGGTTGATGGAGCCACGGGTTGTGGCGATGGTCTCTCGCAGCCACACCAGCAGGTGCTGCTTGCCGTTGCGCATCGCGCGGTAGCCCATGTTCACGCCGATCCAGGCTGCGGCTGCCACAGGCGCGAAGGGGATCACGACTGTCAGTGCGCCTGCACCCACAATGCCCATCGTCAGCATCGAGGGATCCACCAGCCCTGCAGACTTTTTCTCCACGTCGTGGCTCAGCGATTGCGGTGGAGCCATCGCCGCGAAAATCTGCTGCTGCACCTGATCCACCAGGTCTCGGCGACCCTGGAAAAGCTGGGCGGCACGCCGCGTAACTTCGCTGACCATCGACATCACCATGTGCTCCATGATCTGCCGTAGCTCGATTTCGATCTGGCTAGTGAAGACCTGCGGCTTGCTGCGCAGCACGCGCATGCCCTCGGAGTTAATGCGGTTGGTCCAGCGGGTTTTCAGATCGGTCAGTGCCTGATCCATCGCCGCGGATACCTTGTTGCGGCTGAGCTGAATATCGCGCATGAACAGCTGTTCCCACTCGCTGGTGGCGTCGCGGAACGCTTCCAGCTTGCGCTTTTCGGCTTCGAGTTCGCCGACCGCATCGCTGGTCTTGTCGTACAGCTTGATGTCGCGCTGGATATCGGTCGTGATGGATTGCATCGTCGACCGGGTGATCTCGAGGGCCGTGATCGTCCCGAGATTGCCCGGTGAGTTGACGTGGTTGATGATCTGTTGGCGCAGCTCGGCGATGCCGCACCGTTGCTCAATCTTTTCTCTTTTTTCTGGTGACGCCGCCTCGGCCGCATCCAATGCCCGCAACGAGGACACTCCAATGACGGGGATATCCAGACCGAGGTGTTCTGCGATGAGGCGTTGGTCGTCGGCGACGATGGAGCGCCAGCGGCGCACATTCTTATCTGTCTTGGTGACGGCCACGATGACGCTTCCGACCTGTTCACGGGCGCGGCGCAGGATATCCATCTCCGGGGCGGTGATGGGGGTGGATGCGTCGCAGACCATCAGCAGAACTCCGGCATTGCGGGCTTCCGCCAGGGAGGCAGTGACGGCGTGCTCGTCCAGTCCGCCCACGCCCGGGGTGTCGATGATCGTCACCTTTCCCAGGCCGGAGAAAGGAACCAACAGCTCTGCAGCGCTGGGGAGCGAGGCAACTTCTTGGCTATCCTTCGGGGCGCGGTTGATGGCGTCCACAGCTTCCTGCGTGACCCAGTTCTTCAGCTCCGACGGGTCGATCGGATCGCGCTCCGTGCCGCGTACCAGGCGCGCCAGGATTGGCTTGTCGTCTGGCTGGTCGGGTTCAGTGTGGATGCGGATGGGGGCGCTCGTAGCGGTGATAACGTCCACCGGCAATAGGTCACGCCGGCCGATTAGTGCGTTGACGAGGGAAGATTTGCCACGCTTAACCTCCCCGATGATGACGACGGACGAGGTGCGGTACTTCGCGTTGACGAGGTTCTGCACGCGGTCGGCAACGTCGTGCATCTTGTACTTTCTGGCGATAGTTGCCCCGCGCTCAACGCTGGCCTTCGGGGAACGACCCGACGCGTTCAAGATGGGGGTCACGGTATTTTTCGCCTTTCATTGCTATCGATGCTTATTGCTCTGCCATATTTCGGTGCCATTCTAGTATGCCGATAACCGGTTTTTCTGGTCGCGGAGGGAACATTGCGCGACGTATTCGCCGGCGCGCTGTCTGAATTTACCCCCCGAAAATGCTTGCCTATTGAACAGAGGGAATATGTGGCGTGACTTGGGGTTTTGAGGGGTTTGGCGTCAAAAAAATGACCTTAGGAAACACCCCCAAGGAACATAGGGAGGGGGAGTGGCATTCAACAACTGACAGGCAGCGAGGAAGCGCCTGAAGGATACTAAGAACACCGCATAAGCCCCGCACACAGGGCTTCAAGAACACCGAAAGGGAACACACGAAATGTCTAACGAGAACCTGAACAACCAGAACGGCACCAACACCAACGGCAACGCTGGCAACTCTGAGCACTCCCTGGGTCGCTGGGAGGTACTGGACGGCAACGGCAACATGGTCGAAGGCAACGTCGTCGGCTCGCAGGACACCGACGGTGACGGCAAGCAGGACGCCTACCAGGTCGACATCAACGGCGACGGCCGCCCGGATGGCACGGTCTACGACAAGAACGGCGACGGCACCACCGACCGCGCGGAGATGGACTACGACCAGGACGGCATCGTCGACACGGTCTACCAGGACACCGACCGCGACGGAACGATCGACAAGCTGGAAGCAGACACCAACAACGACGGAAAGATGGACACCAAGGCCACCGACTACAACAACGACGGTGTCAGTGACAACGTGAAGTTCGATTCCGATGGCGACGGCACCTACGACGTCACCTCTTACGACTTCGACGGCGACGGCCGAGTCGACAGCGTTGGCTACGACACTGACGGTGACGGAATGTCTGACTACACCGAGCACGACACTGACGGCAACGGCGTGATCGACGGCACCTCCGGCGAGTCCCGTCCGGATGCGGCGCAGGAGAACGTAGGCGAAGGCATCTGGGCTTCCCAGGGTGGCCACGGTGGCGCACCGGCTGGTGACTCCCAGGGTGCGGCTCCGCAGGGCGCGGCTCCGCAGGGTGGCGAGTCCGACGCTCCGGCAGCTCCGAAGGGCGGCGAGTCTGACGCTCCGGCGGCTCCGCAGGGTGGCGAGTCTGAGACCCCGGCGGCTCCTTCTGATGACTCCAAGGGTGCTGACGACTCCAAGGGCGCTGACGATTCCAAGGGCTCCGAGGACTCCCGCGGTGCAGGCGAAGAGGGATCGGGCGCAGGCTCTGATATCCACTCCGCTGGCTCCGAGGGCGCTCCGGGCGGTGGCGAGTACGTCGACCTGGACGGTGACGGCCTGGCCGACGGTGTGTCTTTCGACTACAACAACGACGGCAAGGTTGATGCCCTGCACGTAGACACCACCGGTGACGACACCGCCGACACCATTTACCTGGACACCAACTCCGACGGCCAGGTGGATCAGCGCCACGTAGACACCGATGGCGACGGCCTGACCGACGAGGCTCTGATCGACCAGGACTTCGACGGCTACGGCGACACTAAGGCATACGACACCGACAACGATGCCCACTACGACTCCTACGAGGACACCACCACCGAGGACGTCGCCCCGACCTTCGACGACCTGCTGGGCGGCGGCGGTGCTGGCGCAGACACCGGAGCTGGCGACGGCTCTGATCTGGTCTAAGACCCGCACCTAGCGGAGCTGCCCCCAGCTTCCGCTGGCAGCCTCCTGGCACCCCCGCTGGCAGCCTCTTAACTACCCGCAGCAAGGCGACGCAGTGCACCCCGCACTGTGTCGCCTTTTAGCGTGTACCAAAAGTCCGGCATCGAGCGGCGAATGTAAGCGCCGTAGCGCTTCGTCTCTAGCCGCTGGTCCAGAACCGCAACCACGCCACGGTCGTCCACCGATCGCAGCAACCGGCCCGCCCCCTGAGCCATCAGCAGGGCGGCGTGGTTCGCGGCGACCTCCATAAACCCACTGCCGCCACGCTGGTCGGCGGCTTCCTGCCGCGCCTGCTGTAGCGGATCGTCCGGGCGCGGAAAGGGGATCCGGTCGATAAGCACCAGGGAAAGCGAAGGACCGGGTACGTCCACGCCTTGCCACAGTCCCAGCGTGCCGAACAAGCATGCGGATTGGTTCTTGCGGAATTTCTCCACCAGCGTGGACATCGAATCCTCGCCCTGCAAAAGAATGTCGTAGGGGACCACGGTGCGCAGGTTCTCGGCCATTTCTTCGGCCGCGCGCCGGGAGCTAAACAGCCCGAGGGTGCGCCCGCCCGCGGCGTTGATCAGCCTGGCGGCTTCGTCCACGGACTCGTCGCTGGCGCCGTCCCTGCCCGGCGGTGGTAGGTGGCGGGCGACGTACAAAATGCCGTGGGAGCGCGCATCGAAGGGGGTGCCCGCATCCAGCGTGGGAGTGTTCTTCGGCAGCCCCCAGCGCGCCAGCATGGAGGTGAACTTGCCGCCCAATGCAAGCGTCGCCGACGTCAGGATTACTGTGTTTCTGCCGAATAGTCGCTGGCGTAGTAGGTCGGCGACGCTCAAGGGGGCTACCCGCACCACGTGTTTGGGGCCTCGCACGCCGGAATCGGCGGTGTACCAGACCACGTCTTCGCCCAGCAGATCCGCGGCGTCTTCGCTCGCGCCATGGTTTTTGCCGCTGTTGTTGCCGCCGTTGTTGCCGCTGCGTTCGTCGGCTTCGGAGCCGTCGCCCTCCCCGACGCGCGAGGCATTTAGGATCCGCACGCACGTATCGTTCAGCTCTTCGGTAGCCACAATCACCGCGAGGCGCTCGGAGGCCTTCTGCGAATCATTCGCAAACTCCGATGCCGGAATGCCGCTGACCTGCCGGTTCGTCTTCCACGCCGCATCCCTTAAGGCAGCGAGAGGCAGCTGTAGCCCCTCGGGCACGCTGGTCCAGCGCCCCTCGATGCCGGTGCCAAACCGGTCGTTGCTTCTGGACGCCGCCGCCTCCGCCTTCAACGCCTCCGTCCACCGGTCGCCTGCCTCGGCCAGCTCATCCCCGGCGACATCGGCGCCGGAAACGGTCAGCTTCGCAGCGCGTTTCGCCAGCACGGCGATGGAGGTGGGGGATAGTTCAGCGGTGGCGACGGAAGTGATGCGATCTTCCAGCTCGTGGGCTTCGTCCACGATCACTGTGTTGTGTTCGGGCAAGACTGGGGCGTCCACAAGAGCATCGATCGCAAGAAGAGCATGGTTGGTGACGACAACGTCGGCGTCCGCGGCGCGGGCCCGGGCCCGCTCGGCAAAACACTGTTCGCCGAAGGGGCAGCGGGTGGCGCCGACGCACTCGCGGGAAGACACGCTGACCTGCCGCCACGCGCGATCGCTGACGCCCTGGGGGAGGTTATCCCGGTCGCCGTCCTCGGTTTCACCGGCCCATTCGTGCAGGCGGGCGACTTGGGCGCCGGTGGCGGACAGCTGGGAGGGATCCAGGAGGGATTCTTCGGCCTCGTCCACGCCGCTGTCGGTCTGCGCGTTGGCGACCTTGTTCAGGCACACGTAGTTGCCGCGGCCTTTTTGGATGGCGAATTCGAGGGGGCGGGGGAGTTCCGGCTCGAGGGCTTTGGCCAGCCGCGGCAGGTCGCGTTCCACCAGCTGGCGCTGAAGCGCGATCGTGGCGGTGGAGACGATGACGGGGTACTCGGAATCCATGGCCACAGCGATGCTGGGGATCAGGTACGCCAGGGACTTACCGGTACCGGTTCCCGCCTGCACGGCCAGGTGGTGTTCCCTCTTAATGGCCGCGGCCACGGCTGTGGCCATCTTCTGCTGGCCAGGGCGCGGGGCGCCGCCGAGGTCGGCGACGGCGAGGCTCAGTAGGTCAAGGACGTTGGAGGTCATGGGAAACTGTGAGAACCTTTGTGAAACTTCTAGCCCTTGATGTGGCGGACCTGCAGGGCGGGTTCGTCGCGGGTCAGCGCCAGCCCCTCCCACGGCAGAGAGACCAGCTGTTTGGCGCAGTGCTCGCGGGACTCCTCCAGTGTGGGCAGCCCGTCGACGAGCTCACCGTCGCGAACCATGGGGATGGTCAGCTGGGTGCTGTGCAGACCTTCGGCCTGGGGCAGTTCGCCGCCCATGGGGAAGGTCACTTCCTCGACGGCGGTGCCGGAGGGGCGGCTGAGCCGGGCTGCGTCCTTCGCACCACCCAGGCTGGCTTTGCCACGCGAGCGCTTGGCGACGGGCACGCCGTCGACCTCCACAAGCTTGTAAACCAGCCCCGCGGTCGGCGCCCCGGAGCCCGTGACCACGGCGGTGCCCACACCGAAGGAATCCACCGGTTCGCTGCGCAGGGCGGCGATGGAGAACTCGTCCATGTCGGAGGAGACCACGATCTTGGTGTTGGTTGCGCCCAAGGAGTCCAGCTGGCGGCGCACGCGGCGGGTCAGCACGCCCAGGTCGCCGGAGTCGATGCGCACTGCACCCAGTTCGGTGCCCGCGGCCGCCACGGCGTTTTCCACGCCCTGGGTGATGTCGTAGGTATCCACCAGCAGGGTCGTATCGGTGCCCAGGGCGGCGACCTGCGCCTTGAATGCGGCTAGCTCGTCGGGCGTGCCGTCGGGGCGGGTGTGCAGCAGGGTCCAGGCGTGGGCCGAGGTTCCAGAAGCCGGGATGCCATAGCGCTGCGAGGCCTCCATGTTGGAGGTGGCGACGAAGCCAGCCAGGTAGGATGCCCGGGCGGCGGTAACCGCAGCGTATTCGTGGGTACGGCGGGCACCCATGTCGATGATCGGACGGTCACCAGCGGCGGTGACCATGCGGGCCGCGGCGCTGGCCACGGCGGAATCCATGTTCAGGATGGACAGGATCACCGTTTCCAGAATCACGCACTCGCCGAAGGTGCCGCGCACGGTCAGCACGGGGGAGTGGGGGAAGTACAGCTCGCCTTCTCGGTAGCCGTCGATCTGCCCGGAGAAGCGGAAGTTGCGCAGGTACTCCAGTGTTTCGTCGCGCAGGAAGTCGATGCGCGCCAACTGTTCTTCGGTAAACACGAAGTCTCGCACGGCGCGGAGCACACGGGCAGTACCGGCGATCACGCCGTAGCGGCGTTCGTTGGGCAGTCGGCGGGTGAAGACCTCGAAAGTGCAGGCGCGGTTCACCGTGCCGTCGAGGATTGCGGCCTCGAGCATGGTGAGTTCGTATTTGTCTGTAAGAAGTGCGGAGGAGCGGGTGCTGTTTTCGTTCACCCGTTCCATGCTAGCCCACGCCAGGTGGCGCACCCGACGGCGAATGCGCCCAATGTCGGTACTCTGGGAACCATGACTTCCCCAGCTGCTCCCTCCGCCACACCGGTGGCGGACAAACTGCCAGAAACCCTGACGGAGCCCAACCTGCCGTGGATGTGCATCTGTTGGGACGATCCGGTGAACCTGATGAGCTACGTGACCTATGTCTTCCAGACCGTCCTGGGCTATTCGCGCAAGCGTGCCACGGAGCTGATGATGCAGGTCCACACCGAAGGGAAAGCCGTGGTGAGTTCCGGGGAGCGCGACAAGGTCGAAGGGGATGTGAAGAAGCTGCAGACCGCCGGGCTGTGGGCGACGATGCAGCGGGCGGACGGGTAGGCGTCAATAGAGAAAGAAGGAACGAACATGCAGCCGTGGACGAAGAAAAGCAGCCTGCTGCGCGGGACTCGTTTTAATACGCAGCTAGAGCCGCTGGAGCGCGAGATGCTGGGGGATTCGGCGGTGGCCGTGTCCGACAAGCTGATGGAGCGCGCGCGGACGGCTCCGAAGGACGAGCTGGCGGAGATGACGGGCATGGCCAGCGGGCATGCCGATGCGCCGAAGGATCCGGGGTTGGCGCGGCTGCTGCCGAGCTTCTTCCGCGAGGGTGACGAGGAAGTCGACGGCGATGCGGCGCTGACCCGCCAGCTGAACGAGACGGACATTATCAAGGCCAAGCTGACGAATCTGCGCTTCGTGGTGGATTACCTGGGGCCGAACGGTTCGGTGAATGTGTCGCTGACGCAGGACGAGGTTCGCCCGTGGCTGAGCGCGATCAACGACATTCGTCTGTATCACTCCGCGCAGTACGAGGAGTTCAAGAAGGACCTGCTGGAGGAAGACGGCAGCTCCGACCAGGCGATGGCGGCGCAGAACTACCTGGATTGGCTGGGCTACCACCAGGACAGCTTGCTGTCGGCGATGATGGGTGAGCAATGAGCATAGAGCTGTTCGGCTGCCAGCCCGGACCGACTAATTCCCTGGCGGATGTCGCGGAGATAGGGGTAGGCCACGCGGTGTGTGAGGACGGCGCGGGTGATTCGGGCGTGACCATGATCGTCGCGCCGAAGTCCGCCACTGCCAGCGTGGATGTGCGCGGTGGCGGGCCGGGGACTCGCGAGACGGATCTTTTGGCGCCGCACAACACGGTGCAGGCCGTGCACGCTATTGGTCTGTGCGGTGGTTCTGCTTTTGGTCTTGACGCCCTCACGGGGGCAATGGCCGAACTGGAGAGTAGGGGGATCGGCTTTGCCGTGCTGGGTCCGGAGCACCCGGATAAGTTGGTGCCGATCGTGCCGGGGGCTGTGATTTTTGATCTGCTGCTGGGGCGCTGGGATTCGCGGCCGGATGCGGCCACGGGAGCAGCGGCGACGGCGGCGGCGCTGGATGCAGTGGCTGGTGACGCGACTGGGCGGGAGGCTTTAGCGCAGGGGGCACAGAACGGCAATGTCGGTGCGGGGCTGGGCGCCTCGGCGGGAGCGCTAAAGGGCGGCTTCGGGCAGGCCAGTGCCGTGTTCCCGGAAGGTACTCCGCTGGCGGGGGTTACCGTGGCCGTTGGCATTGTCGTGAACCCGCAGGGTGCGGTCTTCGACCCGGCGACCGGCCTGCCGTGGGGACTCGCCGCGGAGCTGAACGGGGAGTTTGCCCGATATGGGGTGGCCGATGGCCTGGTTGATGGTGAGCCGGTGGGGGCTGGGGGCGTCAATAGGCTAAGGAACAAGAACCTGCTTGGCACGAAGATTACGGCTGACATGCTGGCGCCGAAGCTCAACACGACGATTGGTGTGGTGGCGACCGATGCGCCGCTGACGAAGGCGCAGGCGAAGAGGCTGGCACTGGCGGGGCATGACGGGATCGCGCGGGCGATTCGGCCGGCGCACATGCCGATGGATGGGGACACGCTGTTTGCGATGGCGACAGGTGAGCACGGTTCGGGGGCTACTGGAGTTGAGAGGGGCGTGGATGACATTGGCATGAGCCTGCTTTCGGCGGTCGCGGCCAACACGGTGGAGCGGGCGATAGTTCATGCCGTGTTGGCGGCGGAGTCGGCACTCGGGGTGCCGTGCTGGCGTGATGTGGTGAAGGGTGAGGATCGTGGCTGAGGGTGCTGAGGCTAACGTACAGGCGGAACAGGCTAACAATGCGCCTATAGGGGTGTTTGATTCGGGCGTGGGCGGGCTGACCGTGGCGCGTGCCATTGTGGATCAGCTGCCGCATGAGAACCTGGTGTACATCGGGGATACGGCCAATTCGCCTTACGGGGACAAGCCTTTGGCGCAGGTGCGCGAGCTGTCGATTGGGATTGCGGACACCCTGGCGGAGCGTGGCTGCAAGATGATTGTGGTGGCGTGCAATTCTGCATCGTCGGCGTTTATCCGCGACGCGCGGGAGAGGTATTCCATTCCGGTGGTTGAGGTGATCCTGCCCGCGGTGCGGCGCGCGGCGGCGGCGACCCGCAACGGGAAGATCGGTGTGATTGGCACCCAGGCGACGGTGAGCAGTAGGTCCTACCAGGATCTTTTCGCGGCGATTCCCGGGGTAGAGGCGTACGCGCAGGCTTGTCCGCAGTTTGTGCCCTTTGTGGAGCGCGGAATGACCAGTGGGCGGCAGCTGATGGGGCTGGCGGAGAACTACCTTGCGCCGTTGAAAGCCCAGGGGGTGGACACCGTGGTGCTGGGGTGTACGCACTACCCGCTGCTGGCCGGGGTGGTGCAGTTGGTGATGGGGGATGAGGTCACGCTGATCAATAGCGCCGAAGAGACGGCGAAGACTGTTTATAGGACGCTGTCGGAGCAGGGGCTGCTTGCGGATGAGGATCCGGGGCGGGCGGTGGATCTGTCCTTCGAGTCGACGGGCGACCCGCAGAGGTTTGCGAAGCTGGCCGGGCGGTTCCTGGGGCCGGCGATTAGTTCTGTGTCCCAGATTCCGGAGATGGTGCGCTAGCGTTTAAGGTCTTCTTATGTGGGATAACCAGGGGGTTTGGTGCTTATGGAACCATTTTTCTGGTTGAACTTGGACCATTAATACGGTTAAACTATCTGCGTACTCTTAGGCTGTTTTTGACTTATTGAACTGAGTTTTGGTGAGTTTTCAGCCTTTAGTAAGCGCCTGGCCTGCTGGGGATCTGACAAGAGGTAGGCGCACTTTAGCTTCAGGAAGGATCCTCAGTCGCGCAAGATCCGCGTGGGCACCAAGTGCAACTGCGAGACCCCTGAGGATCCGAAGGAGGCGGAGCAGCCGAACCCTGAGGATCCGAAGGATCCGGAGAACCCGAAGGATCCGGAGCAGCCGAAGGATCCGAACACACCTGGCGGTTCCTCCGGTTCGGTGACTCCGAAGCCGAACCTGCCTGGCATCATCGGTTCCCTGGGACTCGGCGGGGCCATCGTGGGTAGCGGATCTCACGGTTCCACCCCGAAGCCGGATTCCGAGCAGCCAGGCAAGCCAGGTAACACGAACAAGCCGGGCAAGTCGGGTAACACGAACAAGCCGGGCACCCCTGGCAGGTCCAGCACCCCGAGCCAGCCGGGCGCCAAGGGAAGCACGTCCACCGGTAGCTCCGCAAGCAGCGGTGGCACCAGCTCTCAGAAGCAGGTTGATAGCCCGCGGATGAGCACCCTGGCCTCCACCGGCGCGAACGTGCTTGGCGTGTTCGCAGTCGGCCTGGCGCTGATCATCGGCGCCATCCCGCTGCTGCGCCGCCGCCGCGAAGAAGGCGAGGCCTAACCGCCACTAGCGTTCAGCGCTAGCGCCTAGCGGAACAGCCAATCCTGGCAAGTCCCGCGAAAGAAAGGGCGACCACCAACACAACGGTGGTCGCCCTTTCACACATTTGCCACCGCTTCGTGGCAGAATGACAACTTATGGAACTGGTAGTGCTGGGATGCTCCGGAAGCGTCGAAGGACCCGATAGCGCAGCGTCGGGATACATCGTCCGCGACACAACCACGGCCACCACCGACCTACTCCTAGACTGCGGCCCCGGCGTGCTCAGCGCCATGCAGCGTACCGAAGGCATCGACCCCTCCGCCTGCCACGTCGCGTTCAGCCACATGCACGCCGACCACTGCCTCGACTTCCCATCCCTGCTGGTCTGGCGCCGATTCCACCCCACGGCGGCCTCCTCCCAACGCCATCAACTACTCGGCCCCACCATCGCCCGCCACCACCTCTCCGCAGCCGGCGCCGACGCGCCTGACCACCCCGACGACTTCACCGACACCTTCGACATCACCACCTACCAGGTAGGCGAGGGGCTTTTCGACGCCACCACGTACCCAGCCCACCCCATCGGCCCCTTCACCCTGTACGCCGCCACCGCCGTACATCCCACGGAGGCCTACCTACTGCGCGTGGAAGACAACGCTGGTAACTCCCTGGTCTACTCCGGGGACACTGCGTGGACCGACAACCTGGCCCACATCGCAGCGGGTGCGGACGTTTTCCTCTGCGAAGCCACCTGGGGTGAGAATGCCGAAGGCCACCCCAGCGGCATGCACATCTCCGGCGAAGACGCAGGCCGTGCAGCACAGGCAGCTGGCGTGGGCAAACTCGTGCTCACGCACATCCCGCCGTGGGGCGACGCAGAGGCAGCGGTCCGCGGCGCGGCCCGCCACTACGACGGAGAGATCCTCGTGGCCCGCCCCGGCATGCGCCTAACCGTCGGCGAGTAGTCCGTCCGGGGAGGCTAGTAAACTTAAGCCCCATGACGGAAACCAACGTAGAAAACACCTCCAACGCAGGCAGCAACTTCACCCGCGCCGACGGCCGTGCCACCAACGAGCTACGTCCGGTGCGTATCACCCGCGGTTTCACCAGCAACCCCGCAGGCAGCGTGCTGGTGGAATTCGGCAATACCCGAGTCATGTGCACCGCCAGCGTGGAAGAGGGCGTGCCGCGGTTCAAGAAGGATTCCGGCGAGGGTTGGCTGACCGCCGAGTACGCGATGCTGCCGGCCTCTACCCACGAGCGCATGCCGCGCGAATCCATGAAGGGCAAGGTGAAGGGACGCACCCAGGAGATCTCTCGCCTTGTCGGCCGCGCACTACGCGCCGCCGTCGACCTGAAGGCGCTGGGGGAGAACACCGTCAACATCGACTGCGACGTTCTGCAGGCCGATGGCGGCACCCGTACCGCAGCCATCACCGGCGCTTACGTGGCCCTGGCTGATGCGCTGGCCGTGCTGCAAGCTAGGGGCGTCGTACCAGGGCAACCGCTACGCGCACCCGTCGCTGCGGTGTCCGTCGGCATCATCGACGGAGTGCCGTGCCTTGACCTGCCATATGAGGAAGACTCGCGGGCGGACGTGGACATGAACGTGGCGATGACGGCCGAGGGGCGCTTCGTGGAAATCCAGGGCACCGGCGAGCACGCGGAGTTCACCCGCGAGGAGCTAAACGCGCTGCTGGACCTGGCCGAGGGCGGCCTGCGCGAGCTCATCGAGGCGCAGCGGGCGGCGCTGGCGCAGGAACTCTAAAACAGCAGAAGCAAACGCGACAAGAGAAGGGGAGTGGCACCGTGCGGGTACTGGTGGCCTCAAGGAATAAGAAGAAGCTGGCGGAGCTGAACCGCATGCTGGAAGCGGCGAACGTGACCGGCATTGAACTCGTCGGGTTGGGGGACGTGCCGGAATACCCGGAGACCCCGGAGACCGGCGCGACGTTCGTGGACAACGCGCGGATCAAGACCAACGATGGCGTGCGCCACACCGGCCTGCCGACGATCGCCGACGATTCCGGGCTGGCCGTCGACGCGCTGAACGGAATGCCGGGCGTGCTGAGCGCCCGCTGGTCCGGCGGCCACGGCGACGACAAAGCTAACAACGCCCTGCTGCTAGCACAGATGGGAGACGTGCCGGACGAGCGTCGCGGGGCGCACTTCGTATCCTCCTGCGTGCTGCAGCTGCCCGCCGACGTGGCGGCCGAGCGCGACATGGAGACCGAATACGCCGTGGAAGGGCGCTGGTACGGGCGAGTGCTGCACGCCGAACAGGGCGAGGGCGGCTTCGGCTACGACCCCCTATTCGCCCCCGACGAACTGCCGGAAGGCCAGCAAGAAGAACTGGCGGGTAAGTCCGCGGGCGAACTGACGGCGGAGCAGAAGGATGCCGTGTCCCACCGCGGCAAAGCCTTACGTCAGCTGGTGGAAATCCTGGCGCAGCTGGCGGATTAGAGTTCCGTAAAGATGCCGTCCAGCACGCCGCAGGCCTGGCGCCGGGCATGCACAACCCACGTATGATGGGACACGTTACAAACACCAAAACTCAAGAGATTGCAGCAGAAAGGATCCCTCGCGTGACCGCCCCCGGCACAGACAGCGACCAGGCCACTTTTAGCCCCACAAGCCCCAGCGGCATCGTGGCCGGATCGCAGGCCGACCTCAGCTGGCTGGAGGACGTGTACAAGTTCTTCCACCAACACCCCGAACTCTCGGGAGCGGAGGAAGTCACCGCGCAGCGGATCGCCAAGGAACTGGAGGGCTTCCCCGACTGGGAGGTCACCAGCAACATCGGTGGCTACGGCATCACCGCCGTGCTGGAAAACGGCGACGGCCCAACAGTGTTGATGCGCGCCGACTTCGACGGCCTGCCCGTCGCGGAGAAAACCGGCGTGGACTACGCCTCCACGTATTCGCAGCTCAACGCATCCGGCGAGCGCGTGGCCACCATGCACGCCTGTGGCCACGACCAGCACACCACCAGTCTGCTGGGAGCCATGCGCATTCTCAACGAAGAGCGTGCCCACTGGTCTGGCACGGTGGTGGCACTGTTCCAGCCGGCCGAAGAGGCGTCCATCGGCGCGCACAAGATGGTCTCCGACGGCTTGGGGCGCATCATTCCGCGACCCGACGTCTGCCTGGCGCAACACATCGTCGCCGGACCGGCAGGCCAGGTGTACTCCGCGCCGGGGCCGGTGATGACTTCCTCCACCACCATCGAAATCACCCTCTACGGTCGCGGCGCGCACGCCTCCATGCCGCACCGCTCCGTCGACCCTGTGGTGCTGGCGGCCTCGACGGTGATGAAGCTACAGACGATCGTGTCCCGCGAAGTTCCGCCGGGCAAGTTCGCGGTGATCACCGTCGCATCCGTGGAAGCAGGCAAGGCGAACAACGTGATCCCGGACTCCGCGAAGATCTCCCTATCCTGCCGCTTCTACGACGAAGAGCTGCGACAGAAGTGCGTGGATGCCATCAAGCGCGTGGTGCGCGCCGAAGCTATGGCCGCGGGCGCGGACCGTAACCCGGACTTCAAGTTCGTGGGTATGCTGGGCGCAACCGACAATGACCAGGGCGTTTACGATGTTGTCCGCCCCCACTTCGATAGTTCCTTCGGCGAGGATTCCATAGAGATGGAGCCCTGGACGGCCTCCGAGGATTTCTCCGTGATCCCGAAGTCCTTCGGCTGCCCCTACATGCTTTGGACCATCGGCATTACCCCGCGCCGCCAGTGGCAGCGCGCCGAATCCGCCGGGCGGTTGGATATCGATATCCCCACCAACCACAACCCGGGTTTCCTGCCGGACCTGTCCACCCTCCAGGTATCCACTCGCGCGGCGGCTGTTGCGATTCTGGCGTGCCTGCAGTCCACGTGGGAGCAGCCGGAAGCCGAGCCGCACGTCATGGGTGCGCCGGTGCCGACCGACGAGGAAATCGACGCAGTCGCCGTGGAGACCTCACTAGTCGAGTAGCCGCGCGGTGTGGCGCCCGCGCGACGGCACACACGCTCCAGCGCGTCGCCGCGCCCGCGCGACGCTAGTCCAGCTGGAACGCGGCCTTAACCTCGTCGCGGCGCTTCTTCTCCACGATGAAGCTCAGGAAAGGCACCACGCCCGCCAGCATCGTGGTGACCCACTTCGCCGGCTCCCAACGCGCCTTCGTTCCCAGATCCAGGCAGCAAATCACGTAGACCATAAACACCAGCCCGTGCGCCGGGCCGATGTAGCTGAACCACTCCGGGGTGTTGTCCTTGCCGAGGATCAGGTACTTAAAAATCATCTCCGCCAGCAGGATCAGCAGCCAAACACCGGTCACCACCGCCGCCACGGAGTAAAACTTCAGCGACTTCGCCACGCGCGCCTGACGCTCCGGGTGGATCGCGGTGGTCTGCTCGTTGGTCATTGCTTAGTGCCCTTTCTCGTTGTTGTTCTCGCGCTCTTTATTTTTGGACGCCCTCATCCTCGCCCGCTCGCGCCTATCATCCACCCAGATATCTTCAGCCTTGTTGGCTTGCAGGAAGTCCTGCGGTACCTCGGTGATGTCATCGGAAGGCTGGGCGGGTGCAGCCGGGGCAACGTCGCCCTGCAGCCGCTCCTTTTCGTACTGGATGTACTTGCGGTACGCCACGACGAAGAAGATGCCGAAGATTGGCCATTGGATGGCGTAGCCCAGATTCTGGAAGCTACCGCCGTTGGACTGCCAGCGGTTCCACTGCCACCACGCCAGAAGGAGGGTGGCGATCACCGCCAGCACCAGGAAGATGATCTGGATGATACGAACGCGCAGCGGAAACGGGTGGGCAGGGGCCTTGCCGTCAATCTCGGAGTGTTCGTTCACACTGGAACATTCTACCTGCCGTGCCTGTTCCGCCTAATTTCTTTTCCCGCGGGCTCGCTTGCTAGCATGAAGGGGGAGACGCGGTTGTCCGCGTTCTTTTTGCGCCTGTGGCGGAATTGGCAGACGCGCTGGATTTAGGTTCCAGTGTCTTATGACGTGGGAGTTCAAGTCTCCCCAGGCGCACAAATTTTTTCGGCCCCGCCTCTGTGGCGGGGCCGTGTGCTTGTGGCGGGGCCGCGTGCCGTGCAACGCGTGCATGGGCACGCGCAAGCGCTACAGCTCCTTGGCGATGCGCGCGACGTGGCCGGTGGCCTTCACGTTGTACTTCGCCACGGCGATCTTGCCTTCCTCGTCAATAACGAACGTGGAGCGGATCACGCCCTGGACGATCTTTCCGTAGTTCTTCTTCTCGCCATATGCGCCATAAGCCTCCATGACGGACTTGTCGGCGTCCGAAAGAAGGGGGAAGGTCAGCTCGTACTTATCGCGGAACTTCTCCAGAGCCTCTACCTTGTCGGGAGAAATGCCGACCACGTCCACACCCTGACCGTTGAGCTCGGTGAGGGAATCGCGGAAATCGCAGGCCTCTGTGGTGCAACCGGGAGTGTCGGCCTTGGGGTAGAAGTACACAATGACCTTGCGGCCCGCGTAGTCCGCCAGGCTCACGTTCTTGCCGGAATCGCTGGGCAGGGTGAACTCCGGGGCCTTGTCTCCGACCTGCAGTCGGGTGGGCTGGCTTGCGGTGGTGTTGCTGTTATCAGTCATGCACCCCACCCTAGCGAAAGCGCCAGCGGGCGGGATCATTTACAATGTTCAGGTAGCACTTAAACGTTCGAATATAGGGAGAAACTTCCGTGGCCCGTAGCATCGATGCCATCCAGCGCGACATTGAACGCACCCGCAACCAGCTGGGACGGACGCTGGAGGAGCTGTCCGTCCGTGCGGATCCGAAGAACCTTGCGGATGACGCTCGCGGCCAGGCCGTGAACACCCTCAAGGAGCCGAAGGTACAGATGATCCTCGGTGGCGTAGTCGCTGGTGTCGCGCTGCTAACCGCCCTGGCAGTCAGCTCCAAGCGCAAGGAAAAGAAGCAGATCAAGGAAATCCAGCGCCTGCTCGCAGCAACCCGCTAAGCGGTTGCCGTTGCCACAACTGGCACTACCCAACCCCGCGAAGCTGGCCACGCTGGCTCTGCTGACCGTCCTGTCGATCGCCGCAGGTTTCGCCTGCGAAGCAGCGGGAGTACCCGCTGCCTGGATCTTTTCCTTCCTGATCGTCTTCGGCCTCTACGCCATCTTCAGCGACCGGCAGGTCAGCCCGCCCAAAAAGGCGATGATCCCTTCCCAGGTGATCATCGCCCTTTTGTGTTCCTCGCCCCTGACCACCGTCGACGTCGGCACCATCGTTGCCTACGCCGGCCCGACCGCAATGTCGCTGATCGTCACGCTGGCGGTCTGCCTGCTGGCCTCTTGGCTGCTGGCGCGCATCCACCGGGTTGGCCCGGCCACGTCGGTGCTGGCCACGCTCGCTGGTGGCGCCAGCGCGATGGTGATGCTCTCCCGGGAGCTCAATGCCGACACGCGCTTCGTCACCCTCACCCAATACTTGCGGGTATCCATCATCGTCTTGACCCTCCCCGGGCTGGTCACGCTGCTCGGCCGCGTCGGGGGCGACCAGGCAGATGCGGCCGAAGGGGCGTCAATAGGGAAAGAGAGTCTCCTCGACGGCCTGCAGACGAACTGGCAGGGCATAGTAGGCGTGGCAGCCGTGGGGCTGACCGTGTGGGCGTTTACGCGCGCCACGGCGCGGTGGTTCAGTATCAGCTCGCCGTACCTGCTGCTGAGTATCGCGTTCGCAATGATCGGCGTGATGGTGTTCGGCGTGCCGCACGAGTTCATCGCTCCGAACGGGCTGCTGGAGAAACTGGCCTACGCACTGATCGGCGTGCAGGCCGGTGGCACCCTGACGAAGGGCGCGCTGCGGCAGTTCGTGCGAGCCCTGCCGGTGATCCTGGGCGTGATTGCCCTGATGATCGCAAGCTCTATCGGAACGGCCTTCGCCATCGCTGGCCTGTGGGACTTTAAGGTTCTGGACGCCTACCTCGCCACCGTGCCGGGCGGCATCTACGCCGTTCTGGCATTTGCGCACGACGCTGGCAGCCAGCCGATCGTCACGGTCATCCAAGTGATGCGTATGATCGCCATGCTGGTGGTGGGCGCTTACGCGCCGCAGATCATCCGGCTGGTGTTCGGCGCGGGCGCGGCCGACGGGCGGCCGGAGCCGCGAGAGACGCAGCGCTAGAACCCTAGTGGTTAGCGCTGGGCGGGGGAGAGTGAGGCGGCGTCCGCAAGAATCTCCATCGACCGCAGCGACTCGGCGGTCGACGGCGACTGCAGCGACACCATGAGTTCGTCGGCCTGAGCGTGCTCGCGGAATTCCTCGAGGTAACGGCGGACGACGTCGCCCGTGCCGACGGCGGAGTAGCGCAGCATATCCAGGATCTGCTGGCCGGCAGGGGAATCGATGAGCATGTCCAGCTCCTCCTCCGTCAGACTGCGGCCGCGGCCAGCCATGACGCGCACGCGAGTGCGGCAGACCTGGCGGAACTGCTCTTCGGCCTCCTCCTGCGAATCGGCGGCGGTGACGTTGACCGCGGCGATGACGTAGGGCTCCGGGTGGCGCTCCGAGGGCTGGTAATTATCGCGGTACACCTGCACCGCCTGCGTGAGGGCGGCGGGCGCGAAGTGGCTGGCGAAGCTGTACGGCAGGCCCAGGTGCGCGGCCAGCTGCGCGCCGAACAGGGAAGAACCGAGGATGTACAGAGGCACCTTCGTGCCCATACCCGGCACGGCCTCCACGCCGGGGATCTTCGACGGGCCGTTGAGGTAGCCGTAGAGCTCGGCGACGTCCTGCGGGAAGGTCTCTGCGGCGGAAGGCTCGCGGCGCAGGGCGCGCAAGGTCATCTGGTCGGTGCCAGGTGCGCGGCCGAGGCCCAAGTCGATGCGGCCTGGGTGCAGCTCCGCGAGGGTGCCGAACTGCTCGGCGATGACCAGCGGGGCGTGGTTCGGGAGCATGACGCCACCCGCGCCCAGGTTGATAGTGGAAGTCTTCGCTGCGATGTGTGCGATAAGAACCGCGGGGGAGGAGCTGGCGATGGACTTCATGTTGTGGTGCTCGGAATACCAGATGCGCTCGAATCCGAGCTTCTCGGCCTGCTGGGCCCACTGGACGGAGCGGTCGAAGGCGTCTGCGGGGCGTTCGCCCTTGAAGACGGTGGCGAAGTCGAGGAGGCTCAGCGGGGCGAGAGAGTTTGCTGGGGAGTTTCCGTTTGCCGTTGTGTCCGTCATTGTGGTGTTGATGCCTCCTGACTGTGGTGCTGATAGCTTGCAGCGCTGATAGCTTGCAGCGCCGGTCGCTTGCACTGCTCTTGCGCCTGCGTTCCTAACTAACGATAACCGCCCTGGCAGCGCGAATATTCCCGTTGGGAGGGGC
Source organism: Corynebacterium sp. LK28 (assembly GCF_014335105.1). Lineage (NCBI taxonomy): Bacteria > Bacillati > Actinomycetota > Actinomycetes > Mycobacteriales > Corynebacteriaceae > Corynebacterium > Corynebacterium sp. LK28. Next base: position 68,364 of record NZ_PDGZ01000004.1, read on the forward strand.
GGGAGCGGGAAGGGTCAATTCCGGCGCAAGCCACCCCGCAAACTACCTCGCAGTGGACGACGATCGCCTGACGTTAGAGGGAAAACGTCCCAAATCTTCCACTCTACTTTTATAGCTATTCTGTTTCTGCTGGTCAGGAGGTTTTGACGGAACCGTCAAATCGCTGAAATTCTTAAGAATGGGAGATTTGGGACATTCGGCTCTTGAAAGCGCTATTGAGAAGCCGATGAATCGAAAGCAAAACCCCCGCTCACCGGATAAGATTCCAAGTGAACGGGGGAGTTGGCGGTGTGGGCTATCAGGGACTCGAACCCCGAACCCGCTGATTAAGAGTCAGCTGCTCTGCCAATTGAGCTAATAGCCCGCGTTATTCGAAGCGCTGTGCGCCTCGGCAACGTGGAAAACTTTATACCGCAGTGGCCTTACAACACAAATCGCCAGGTCGGAAGGGGATTCTATGTGCATGCAATTGCGCCTTAAGTGTCCAGTGCAGTACGGCTGCGCGGTACGGCTGTGGGGTCGCCAATCCGCGGCAATGCGGTACGGCTGCCCGCTTGAATTCCCAGGCCTCCCACCCTGCTTGGCTCACCCCAGCCCACCGTTTATAACGTTTAAGCCACGAACCGCTGGGACGCGCCGAATTGGCTAACGTTAAGGTGCTCTCAGGCGCTATTCTCAGCAACAGTCACTTTATTCACACACGCTTTTTCTTCTTGGAGTTAGTCTTGCGCAGCACCAAGGTTTTCGGTCAAACCTTCTCACGGATCACTGTGGCGTCGTTAAGCATTGCACTGCTTGGCTTCACCGCATCCTGCACCATCGATCGCGACAACAACGAACATCAGATCGAGTCAAGTTCCTCCACAGGCAAGCAGGGCAACGGCGACGAGAAGGCCGAGAACAAACTGACCTCCAACATCAAAGACGGCGACGACGAGGTCGACGTCACCGAGCACGTGCAGGTCAAGGCTGGCCAGAAGATCGACAAGGTCTCGCTGACCAACGATGCGGGCGAGGAAATCAAGGGCAAGTTCAACGACGACAAAACCGAATGGACCGTGCCCACGAAGCTTGGCTACTCGCGCACGTACACGCTGACCGCAAAGTCGGGCGAACAGAAGCTTAAGCAGACGTTCACTACCATGACCCCGGGTATGACGCTCGACGGCGCGCTCGCCCCACTCGACGGCTCGACCGTTGGCATTGGCCAAACCATCGCCTTGCATTTTGACGCCCCCGTGGAAGACCGCAAGGCCGTGGAAGACGCAATCACCGTGGAAACCACGCCGAAGGTGGAAGGTGCTTTCTACTGGATCACGGCACAGGACGTGCGCTGGCGCCCGGAGAAGTACTGGAAGCCCGGCACCGAGGTCAACGTTAAGGCGAACCTCTACGGCACCAAGATCGGTGAAGGCGTGTACGGCGGCGAGGACCGCAGCGCGAAGTTCACCATCGGCGACGACATGCGTGCGCTGGTGGATGACAAGACCAAGACGATGACCATCAAGAAGAACGGCAAGACTGTGCAGACCATGCCGGTCTCCCTGGGCATGGACTACCAGTACCCCACGCCGAACGGTACCTACATCATCGGTGATCAGCATGAGTCGCTGACGATGGATTCCTCGACGTTCGGACTGACCGGCTCTGGGGCGTACCGAACGGACGTACAGTATGCGACGCAGATGAGCTACTCCGGCATCTACATCCACGCCGCGCCGTGGAGCGTGTACGCGCAGGGCAACACCAACACCTCGCACGGCTGCGTGAACGTGACCGTCGACAACGCTGCCTGGGTGTTTAACAACATGAAGCGTGGCGACATTGTAGAGGTGAAGAACACGCAGGGTGAGACCCTGAACGGCTCCGACGGCCTGGGTGACTGGAATATCCCGTGGAAGACCTGGAAGGCCGGGAACGCAGACGGCTAGCGCAGGCGCGCGGCGCGGGGGACGGCGCGCGCTATGATCTTCGCCTTTTCGGCTCGCGGCACTTGCACGCGGGCCGTTTTTATTTGTTCGACGGGCGTGCGCGCCAGCCGCTCATTCAGCGCGGCGAATAGGTCGTGCGCGCCCAGCACACCCACGCGCGCGGCCAGCGGCAGCAGCGCCATGGTGGCGTGAGCCTGCGCGAGTTCCCCACGGATCTCGTCCACCAGCTCCACCTTCGACTCTTCCGTGAGTTTCGGCAGGTAGGAGCGCTGCAGCCCGACCGTGTCCTCCCTGTAGTCCCGCAGGAAGTTCACCTTTTGGAAGGCGCTGCCCAGCGCGTAGGCGCCCTCGTCGGTTCGGGCGCGCTGCTTCGGGGTCAACGGCCGCCCGGCCTGCTCGGCGTGTGCGGCGAACACCGCGTTGCACATCCACCCAATCACGCCCGCGGAACCGTGCACGTAGGCGGGGAGGGGCAAGGAGTTGGAGCTAGGGGCGTCCGAACGCATGGACGCGAAGAAATCCACCGTCCAGGAACGGTCGAACTCCGCCCAGCGCGCGGTGAAGGCGAAGGCGTGCGCGATGGGGTCGGTGCTGAAGCCGGTGTCTAGCGCCGCGAGGGCGGTGCGTTCGTAGTCGTCGAGTGTTTTGGTGACGCCGCAGGCCGGCAAGCCCAGCGCCTCAGCCGTACCGTCGACGATTTCATCCGCGATGCGGGCGAGAGCGTAGATATTGCGGATGTGCAGTTTCACCGTGGGCGCGAGGAGTTCGCTGGCCAGGTAGAAGCTGGTGGAATAGCGACGGATGATGCGGGAGGCCACGGCGGTGGAGGCCTGCGTGTACAGCGCGCCGGGGTCGTCGTGGATGCTGGCGGCGGCGCTGGGGTGTGCGGTGGTGTTGAGGTGTGCACTGGGGTGTGCGGTGGCGCTGGCGCTGAAGCGTGCGCGGAGGGGGAGTTTGGGCAGGCGGGCCATGGAGATTAATGCTAGTCCACGGGGGTCAGAGGCTGGCTGGGAGGTGAGGCAGGGATCCCTGGACAGCAGCCGTGAATCCGGGGATTTTTCTGGGGGCGCGGGGCACTCGGGGATGCCCTGGGGAGTCCAAATGTCCCAAATTCCACGTCTTAGAACATAACTATTCTGTTTGTGCAGGTCAGAGGGGGTCGGATTTTGGCGGAGATTCTGGTTTTCGCAATAACTCGAAGATTTGGGACATTTGCCCCTGAAAGGGAGGGAGAAGTCCGCGCGTGTCCGCGCGCACATATCTTCGAGGTGCAGGCACTGCGAGCCCATGCAGTGCAGTATGGCGTACCCGCTGTGGCATACCGTGGAATAAAGCGTGTTTTCGAAGCGCTGAAAACTAAGAAGGCTACGAAAGCAACGGCAAAGAAAGGCAAGCATCATGAGCACATACACCTACAACGTCACTGGAATGAGCTGCGGACACTGCGAAAACGCCGTCAAGGAAGAAGTTTCTAACCTTCCGGGTGTCACGAACATTGAGGTCAGCGCCGACAAGGGATTGCTGACGTTCGAACACGACGGCGCAGCAGGGGAGCTCACGGATCAGCAGGTCGTCGACGCGGTCGATGAGGCCGGCTACGAGGCCACCCGCCGCGCGTAGCGCCGCGGGGCGGAAACGACAAGTCGCGGAGTCCAGCGTCGCGGGGCGGAAGCGACAAGCCGCGCGTAGCGCCGCGGGCGCGTGGCGCCCAGCTGCGCCACCGCTAGAAGGGCTGCAGGCCGTCGATGCTGTAGAACTCGTGGCCCAGGAAGAGCAGCGCGGAATCGGTGGAAGTCTCCGACACATCCAGCACCTCCGCGGCCACCAGCGTGGCCTCCCCGGCCTGCGCCGTATCGGAAATGCGCGCGCGGATCACTGCCCGGGAATTCGGCAGCAGCGGCTCGCCAGTCTCTGCGGTTACCCACCCTTGAGATTCCGCGAAGCGGTCCGTGCCCGAGGTGGCGAAGGAGTGTGCGATGGGGGACTGGGCGTCATTAAGAAAGTGCACCAACATGCTGCTACAACGCAGCAACTTGCCTGCCGAACCCGTGCGCTTCATCAGCGAGAAACTGATCGACAGTGGGTCTAGCGATAGGGAAGAAACAGACGATGCGGTCAGGCCGACGGGCTCGCCGTCGACGGTCGCGGTGATCAGCGTTACCCCCGCCGGGTGTCCGCGGAAGACGTCCCGAAACGCTGCTTGAAGATCGGTGTTACTCATTAGCATCACTAGACCTTGGGAAAGATTTGGGGTGACTGACGGGACTCGAACCCGCGACACCTAGGATCACAACCTAGTGCTCTACCAGCTGAACTACAGTCACCATTGCTGTTGAAAACAGCGGATTTCATGTTAGCCGACACCCCGCGACTTAACCAAAATGCCAGGTCAGGCGGTCTGAACGTGGGCTAAAACGGTGCTAGATCGGGAAGCGTTCCGTCGCTGCCTTCGCAGCGGCGTTCACGTCTGCATTGGCCGGGTCGGCCTCCACCAACATCGCGCGGCGGTAGTAATCCAGTTCGCGGATGGATTCCTTGATGTCTGCCAGCGCGCGGTGTGTCATGCCCTTGGCGGGCTGGCCGTTGTACACGTGCGGGTACCAGCGGCGGGCGAGCTCCTTCAGGCTGGAGACGTCGATCATGCGGTAGTGCAGGTACTGGTCCAGGTGCGGCATGTAGCGGGTGATGAACTTCCGGTCGACGCTGATGCTGTTGCCTGCCAGCGGTGCGACACCTGCGGTGGGGACGTGCTTCTTCACGTACTCCAGGACTTGCTCTTCGGCTTCTTCCAGCGTGAAGTCGGAGGCGCGGATCTGTTCCGTCAGTCCGGATTCGCCGTGCATCTTCGTCACGACGGCATCCATGCGGTCAAGGTCGCGCTCGGTCGCGTGGATCACCACGTCCAGTCCCTCGTCGAGCGGGGTCAGGTCCGCATCCGTCACGATCACTGCGATCTCTACCAGCACGTGTTGGTCCGGGTCGAGGCCCGTCATTTCGCAGTCGACCCACACGAGTCGATCGTTCTTGGCAACTTGGTTCGGGGTGGTGTTCACGGAGGTTCCTTTCTGTTGTTGATAATTCTATGTCGTTTTTGGTGACGCCCCCTCGGAATCAGTCGCTTTCGGTTGCCATTTGGGCGTAGAACTTGCCGACGATGGGGGCGGTGACCTTCCGTGGCAGGTAGGTGGAGACGAAATTCATGGCCTTGGACAGCGGGCCGGGGACTACGCGGAGTTTGTTCTTGGACAGGGCGACCAGGGTGTCGATAGCGCAGTCTTCGTAGGTGGTCCAGAGGAAGTCCGGGACGGCATCGTCGACTTCGGTGAGCTGCTCGTCTTCCTTGCGGGCCTCGCGCACCGGCCCGGGTGCCAGCAGAGTGCACTTAATACCGTGATCTTTGAGCTCGTAGTGCAGGGACTCGGTGAAGGTGTTGACCATCGCCTTGGTGCCGACGTAGGTGGCGTTGCCGGGGATGGCCATGTTGCCGGCGGCGGAGCCGACGTTGACGATGCCGCCCTCGCCGCGTTCCAGCATGCCGGGCAGCACGGCCTGGGTGAGTTCGTAGAGCGCGGTGGCGTTGAGCTCGAACTGCAGGCGCTCGTAGTCCCAGTCGAGGTCCTTGAACTGGCCGAAGGTAGCAATGCCCGCGGAGTTGATGATGATGCTGACCGGGGTGGTGCGCAGCTCTTCCAGCAGTTCCGCGCGGGCGGGCGCATCGGCGAGGTCGACGGAACGGATCTGCACGTCGCGGTCCGGGAAAGCGTCCGCGATTTCCTGCATGGGGGCTACGGTGCGGGCGACCAGGAGCAGGTCGTAGCCGCGCCGGGCGAGCTCCTCAGCGATGGCCTTGCCGATGCCAGAGGAAGCGCCGGTGATCACAGCGAAGGAGCCCGGAGTGGGGGCAGGGAGGTCCAGCTCCACGGACTTCTGGGACTTGCCCAGGCCGAACGGCAGCGGGACGGGGAGCTGCTCCAGGGGGAGGGAGCGGAGGGCGTCAATAGGGTTAAAGCGGCTATTCGCAGTCATGGCTACAACCATAGCGGGCGGTGCGGACAAGAGGTCTAGCCAGCGATTCCGAAGACGAGTAGCCCGACGACCAGGTTGTTCAGCATATGAACGATGAATCCCGCCCATAGTGTGCCGTGCCACCTGGTCATCAGTGCGCAAGAGATGCCGAGGAAGGCCGTAAAGAGGATAGCCGGCGGGGAGACGTGAGCCAGACCGAAAAGCAGTGAGCTGAACAGGACACTCAGGGCAGCTGGCATTAGCGTGTCGAAGTAGCCCATGAGAACCCGACGGAAAACCAACTCCTCGAGGAACGGACCAAGCAGCAGATACGCCAGGAGGACGAGAAGGATGGGGAGGGTCTGCCCGGATTCGCCTGCGCTAGTCAAGGTCGAGGAACGCTCGCCATTTTCCATTCCCAAGATTGAGGCGACAAATGCAGTGGCAGCACCGGCTGCGATGATTGTCACTGGAGTCTGCCAGAGCAGATGCCAACCTCTTTTAGAGAGTGAAGTGAAGCCAGTTTCGATGTTCTGTTTCCGCAGGTAGCGAACCAAAAGCCAGGTGGGCAGGCCGAGGGCGATGATGAGCATGAATGGCAGAGCGCCGAGGACTACTCTTTTGTCCAGGGAGAGCTTTGCCAAGACCAACGCCTGGACTGCGAGGAGCCCGTAAGCGGAGAGGAGAGCTGCGACGGACACTAATGCGTCCTTAGTGCGAGGAGGGGTTAGTTGTCGGTAGGTCATGGATCCTTTCGCAGGTGAGGCTGCGTGAAGCATAGGCTGCATGAAACGGGCTCAGCGAGCTGAACTGGGCAGTGTTATTTTAATCGCATGATCCCCGATATTCGCAGAGTCGGACAGCACGCCGCGTTGTATGCCCATGCGCGCTGTGAGCACATCATGGAACAGATCGAAGAGCGCGTTGGCGATGACTGGGGAATTGCCGTAGGCGAAATTGAAGGCGAGCAGTACTACCAGTTTCAGGGGCGGGTTAAGCTCGCCAATGTTCGAGTGGAGCTAGTCGCTACCGTTGACGTGGAGTCTGCGACTCTTAAGTGGGAATGGGCGGATGAAGCGGCTGTTTCTGGAGCTGCAGAACTTGGTCGGCGCCTTGCCGCGGAGGCGATGTGCGAGTGGGGTGAGGAACAAGGCCTGCCCGGGTTTACGACCCCAGTTGTGCCTTACGAGGTTCCCGAGTGGGACGGCGATGAAGCTGAATCGGGTAGCGGGGAAGACACGGAAGATGAGGAAGGCGAGGAAGGCGAAGAAGACGACGAGCTGTATGCGCCGTCAATTGCAGCGGCAGCCGTTTCGGAGGATGTAGGGGATAGCGCGTTCGAAATCTTTGGTTCGCATGCTTGTTACGCAAGCATTCCGAACGAAGACGAATCCGAGATCCGGATTTACTTGATGGATTCGTTCAACCCACCGATGCGGGAGACGGATCTGTCGGTGATGTTCGTCAAGTTCGACGCCATATTGTTGGAATGCGACGACCCGGTGTGGAGCATCGAAGGGATTGCACATCAGCGCGAGGACTGGACGGTCGAGGAAATCGAGCCGGAGAACAAGCAACGCGCGTGGAAGATCGCGGACAGCGAAGGACGTTACTTCGTGGTGGAGCTGAGCTTCAACGAAGACGGCATGATCGCAGAGCTTGGCAAGAAGGGGCTGTTTACAGAAGAAGGCGCCTGACGGAATCCGTCAGACACCTTCTTGCGTGGAAATACGATGAAGCGTTTTAACGCAGGAGTCCAGCCTGCTTTGCAGCGGCGCCGATCAGGCCGATGCCTGCTGCAGCCACGGCGATCCAGGTGAGAGTCCAACCGAACTGTGTTGCGCCGTAGGCGGTTTCGGCGGACGAACCCGACATTATGGATCCAGCAGCCATCTCTCCGGTCGTCTTGGTGTTCGGTGCAGCACCGGTTCCACGGAGGGCGAACATTCCAACTAGTTTCGCGGCTTCAATCTTCTGAGCGTCAGTCGGTGTACTCGGAGCAGCCTGAGCTGGGGCAGCAGCGAGGCTTAGGGCTGTCGCAGTAGCAACGGCAGCAGTAGCAAAACGCTTCATGGGGTCTCCTTTTTGAGGTTTCAGAAACATGCAATTTCTATTGCAGTCGCTCTTAGACTAGACCCCCGACAACCTTCATTGCTCAGGAAATGTTAAATATATTCTTAATTGAGACTTATGTCACATGCACCAAATGTTGGGTGCCCTCGCGAGAGGAATGGGAACATGGTTATTGGCATTGATGTCCAATTAGATGGCGCCCCCGGCAGGACTCGAACCCGCGACACATGGGGTAGAAACCCACTGCTCTAATCCACTGAGCTACGGAGGCATACGAGTAGATAATAATGCACGCGAATGCGCTCAGAAATTGAGGGGCAACCAAGCCGCCGCTGTGGCGCAAGCGACATCACAAAACCGGGAAGTTCACCCTGTCCGGAGCGGAGGGTAAGGTTCCAAACATGTCCTCCCAGGCAGATCAGGAAGCTAAGCAAACAGCGGAAGCCAAGGCCGCGCAGGCGGAAACCAAAGCGAAGCCCACGCAGACGAAGCAGGCGGAAGCGCAAGCCACGGCCCAGCCCGCGAAGCTGGGTAACCCCGGCCTCGTGTACCTCATCGGCGCACTCGTCGCCGGGTGTTTCGGCGCGGCCATCGGCTACTCCTTCCTCGGCGAATCGCTCGCCCTTCTGGGCATTCCGGATCCCGGCCCGCTGACCACCATCGGCCTGCCCTTCGTCCGCGGCGCGGCGATCTTCATCGGCTGTCTCGGCCTCGGCGGGTTCCTCATGTCCGCCTTCGGCACGCCCGCGGATAAGCAGGGCTACCTCACCCTCGACGGTTTTCGGGCCGCCCGCACCGGCACCTGGGGAATGATCGGCTTCGCACTCCTGTCGATCCTGCTGATCCCCATGTACATGTCGGACATCTCCGGCAGCCCCCTCCAAGAGGCGCTAAAGCCCAAGTACTGGGGGATTGCGCTGGATCAGGTGTCGGCGTCCAAATCCTGGCTCTGGGTCGCCATCTTCGCGGGCGTGGCCGGTGTGCTGTCGCTGCTTACACGCAAGTGGATCTGGCAGCCGATCTTCCTGGCGCTGTCGATCCTTTCGCTGATTCCGCTAGCGCTGGAGGGGCATTCCGCGGCGGGCGGTAACCACGACTACGGCGTGAACTCGCTGCTCTGGCACATCATCTGCGTATCGCTGTGGGTGGGTGGCCTGCTGGCCTTGCTGGCGCACGCGAAACGCCGCGGCCCGCACCTGGCCCTCATCGTGCAGCGCTACAGCTTCCTGGCTCTGTTCTGCATCATCGCCGTCGCGCTGTCCGGCTTCATCAACGCCCTACTGCGCGTACACCTGGACGAGCTATTTACCACCCAATACGGTCTGGTCATCGTATCGAAGATGGTGATGACCGTGATCCTCGGCTGGTTCGGCTGGGTGCAGCGCTCCCACATCATCCCCAAACTCCAAGACGGCGAAGGCGAAGGCGGCAAGACCACCAGCGCCCAACGCGCACCCTTCATCCGCTTCGCCACCCTGGAAATCTTCATCATGGCCGCCACCATCGGCATCGCCGTATCGCTGGGGCGCATTCCGCCGCCCATCGAGCAGGTCGTGAACCTCACCCAGCAGGACGTCCTGCTGGGCTACACCCTCACCGAACCGCCGACGATCTGGCGCTACTTCACCATGTTCCGCCTGGACTTGGTCTTCGGCGTGGGCGCGATCCTCCTGCAGGCCGGCTACATGTGGGCTTGGCTGAGCATCAAGAAGCGCGGCATCGAATGGCCCATCCAGCGCCTCATCTGGTGGAGCGTCGGCAACCTCACCCTCCTGTTCGCCACCAGCTCCGGCCTGGGCATGTACTCCATGGCGATGTTCGGTCCGCACATGCTGCAGCATGTGATCCTCTCCATGGCCGTGCCCGTGTTCTGGGTCCTTGGCGGTCCCATGACTCTGCTACTGCGCGCCCTGCCCGCCGCCGGCCGCAATGGCGTTGCCGGCCCGCGCGAATGGTTGGTCGTCTTCATCAACAACCCCGTCTCGCGCTTCCTGACGAACCCTATCGTCGCTGGTACGCAGTTCGTTGTCGGTTTCTATTACCTTTATCTGTCGCCGCTTTTTGACGCCATCGCGCCCGAGCACGCCGGGCACCTGTTTATGATGCTGCACTTCATCATCTCGGGATACATCTTCTATTGGGTGATTATCGGCGTGGATGCCGCACCGCGGAACCTCTCGCCGTTCATCAAGATGCTGACGCTGTTTGCGATGGTGACTTTCCACGCATGGTTCGGTATCGCGATGATGCAGATCTCCGAGCCGCTGAACGCGGAATTCTACAGCCAGCTGGACTTCCCCTTCCCAGTGGATCTGGACCACCAACAATTCCTGGGCGGCGGCATCACGTGGGGCCTGGGCGAGATCCCGCTTCTGATTGTCTCCATCGCCCACGGCTTCCAATGGCTGCGCTCAGACCGGCGCGAGGCCAAGCGCTTCGACCGCAAGGAAGAGCGCACTGGCGACGAAGAGCTGGCTGCCTACAACGCCATGCTGGCTGGACTTTCCAGCGGGCAGATCGATACTGGCAACCGTGCCTACTACGGCGATGACTACCACGACCAGGACGTTCAGAGCACGCTGCACTCTGCAAAGCACAAGGCTCAGCAAAAGGCCAAATACAGGCAAGAGCACAAAAAGCCGGACTAACGCACACCCAGCCGCGAGCTGTCAACCCCCTTCTTCGCAGCCTGTGGATAAGTGCCTTTGATGGGCGGAGTTGTCCACAGGGTGGCGTCCCGAAGAAAAAGAAAAACCCCGAAACGCGCTAACAATAAAGCCACGCGCCGGGGAACAAGCTTCGGTGCGACAACTAGGAAGGGGACAAGTCGGATGAGCAACAATCTGGCGCAGGCATATCTGGTGGGGAACGCGGTTGATCACCCGCAGATTCGGATTAAGGGGCTAGACGGTGGGCCGACTCTCACCACGTTCCGCGTGGCGATGAACCACCGCTACCAAGGGGCGGACGGGCAGTGGCAAGACGGCGACCCCTGCTACATGGAAGTGCAGTGCTGGGGCGCGCTGGGGGATAACGTCTGCGCGACGGTATGCAAAGGGATGTCCGTGATCGTCGTCGGGCGCATCGTGCAGAGCACCTGGGAGGCCAACGGGGAAGACGGCAAGTCCGTGACCCGCAGTGTGCTGCGCGTGCGGGCAACCCACGTGGGGCCGGACCTGGGAGCCAGGAATGTGCTGGTAAACGTGCGCAAGGCCGTCGAACAGAACGCGGCGCAGAACGCAGCAAGCCGGGAGGCGGAGCTGGCGGCAGTGCAGAACCTTAAGAACGCGCAGAACTCCGGTAGCAAGCCGGAGCTTGTGGGGGGTTGGCGCGGGTGGCCAGGAAGAAGAAGTGGAACCTGCGTTCTAAGCGCATAATGGGCGCTAAATGGTGAGGCCGACCTGGGTAGTTCCGACGAGAATCCGAGGAGTAGCCCAGGTCGGCCTCTGCACGCTGGCACCACGTACACTGGGTGGGCGAATACATTGGGACACTAACCACGAAAGGTCAGAAGAGTTCACCGTGGGCGAGTTCATTTACACCATGAAGAACGTGCGCAAGGCGCACGGCGAGAAGGTCATTCTGGATAACGTCACGATGGCGTTCTACCCCGGCGCCAAGATCGGCGTAGTGGGGCCGAATGGTGCAGGTAAATCCTCCATCCTGAAGATCATGGCGGGCATCGATCAGCCCTCCAACGGCGAGGCCTTCCTGGATCCCGGCGCGACCGTCGGCATCCTGCTGCAGGAGCCGCCGCTGAACGAGGAAAAGACCGTTCGCCAGAACGTCGAAGAGGGCATGGGCGAGATCTTCCAGATCCGCCAGCGCTACGAAGAGATCGCCGAAGAAATGGCCACCAACTACACCGACGAGTTGATGGAAGAAATGACGACTCTGCAGGAGCAGATCGACGCGGCGGATGCGTGGGAGCTGGATTCCAAGATCGAGCAGGCCATGGACGCGCTGCGCTGCCCGCCGGCGGATGACCCCGTGACCAACCTGTCCGGTGGTGAGCGCCGCCGCGTGGCACTGGCGAAGCTGCTGCTTTCCGAGCCGGACCTGCTGCTGCTCGACGAGCCTACTAACCACCTGGACGCCGAGTCTGTGCTGTGGCTGGAGCAGCACCTGAAGGACTACAAGGGTGCCGTCCTGGCCGTCACCCACGACCGCTACTTCCTGGACCACGTCGCAGGCTGGATCTGTGAGGTCGACCGCGGCAAGCTGTACCCCTACGAGGGCAACTACTCCACCTACCTGGAGACCAAGGCCAAGCGCCTGGAGGTCGCAGGCAAGAAGGACGCGAAGCTGCAGAAGCGACTGAAGGAAGAGCTGCAGTGGGTTCGCTCCGGCGCGAAGGCTCGCCAGGCGAAGAACAAGGCTCGCCTGCAGCGCTACGAGGAGATGGCTGCGGAGGCAGAGCAGTACAAGAAGCTCGACTTCGAAGAGATCCAGATCCCGACCCCGCCGCGCCTGGGTAACCAGGTGGTCGAGGTTACGAACCTGAACAAGGGGTTCGACGGCCGGACCCTGATCAAGGACCTGTCGTTCACCCTGCCGCGCAACGGCATTGTGGGCGTCATCGGCCCGAACGGTGTGGGTAAGACCACCTTGTTCAAGACGATTGTCGGTCTGGAAGAGCCGGACTCCGGCGAGGTGAAGGTCGGCTCCACCGTGCAGCTGAGCTACGTGGATCAGAACCGTGAGAACATCGACCCGGAGCAGACGGTGTGGCAGGTCGTTTCCGACGGCCTGGACTACATCCACGTCGGCCAGAACGAAATGCCTTCCCGCGCGTACCTGTCCGCGTTCGGCTTCAAGGGGCCGGACCAGCAGAAGCCTTCCAAGGTGCTGTCCGGTGGTGAGCGAAACCGCCTGAACCTGGCGCTGACGCTGAAGCAGGGCGGCAACCTGATCCTGCTGGATGAGCCTACTAACGACCTGGACGTTGAGACCCTGTCTTCCCTGGAGAACGCTCTGCAGCAGTTCCCGGGCTGTGCGGTGGTCATTTCGCACGACCGCTGGTTCCTGGACCGCACCTGCACCCACATCCTGGCCTGGGAGGGCAACGTCGCCGAGGGCCAGTGGTACTGGTTCGAGGGCAACTTCGAGGACTACGAGAAGAACAAGGTCGATCGCCTTGGCCCGGAGGCTGCACGTCCGCACCGCGTGACGCACCGCAAGCTGACCCGCTAGTCGCTGAAGCGCGTTAGCGCAGCACGCGGCGCAGGCTAACTAACTGGCCTGCGCCGCGTTTCTCGCTTCAAACCGTGTACCTACGTGAACCTGTGTGAATGGTGTGGCAATATAGGTTCGTAAAACAAAAGTAACGCGCGGGGTTTGACTGCGCGGAGTTAAACGAGGTTCCACACGCAATGCCCTTCATCGAATACGAGGTCACCGGGACTCGCTGGCACACCTGCCACCGCGAGCTCCGCTGGTCCGACTTCGACCAATACCAACACGTCAACAATGCCAAGTACCTGGAGTTTGGCCAGGACGCACGGATGGTGTTCCTGAAAGACGTGCTGATGGAAATGGACATTGCTGTGCCCCCGATGTTCGCCCGCCACACCACCATCGACTACCCGTTCCCCCTGTCGCCCGGGGAATCGGAGGTAGCCGTAGCCTCCTACTTCATCGACGTGGGGCGCAAATCCTGCACCATGCGGCAGGTACTTCAGGATTCCGTCGGGCGCGTGACCTGCACCATTGATGCCGTCATGGTGGGCATCGACGTAATGACGGGGAAGCCCCGCGAGTGGAACGACCAGGACATCAACAACATCAACATGTTCCTGATCCCCGCGGACCACGATGTGGTCACCGACCGCGCCACCACGGCCGCGCGTTTCTAAGTCGCCCGGACTCTGACCTGCAAGCGCTTAGCCCGCGCGGGCTTAAACTTTGGGGAGGGCTAAGGTGGGGGAACTATGGGCGTCACAATCGATTTACAGGGAATAGTTGATTCGCGATCCGCGACTGCGGCGGTGAGCGCCATGCGGCGTGCGGGGGCAGTGATGAAGCGCGCGCTGGTGATGGATCCGGGTGCGCTCGTGCGCCTGAGCGCTGTGGGCGAGCGGTCGACGGATCTTTTCATATCGACGCCACTAGGCTGCGTGGCTTCCGTGCGAGTACCAGGGCAGGTAGGCGGCGCCGGTACAGGTGATAGCGCAAGTGCCGGTGCGGTGGCCTACGCCAGCGAAGCGCTAGGAGCGATCGTCGCGTTCGAACCCGGCCAGCAGACCCTTGACTTGGGAGCGGACATGGATCTGATGTGGGTCGGTTCGCTGCCGCCACAGCAAGGCTTCGAGCTGATCGACACAGTACCGGGCGACGTGCTGCGCGGCTTGCACGCGGACATGGCCACGGAGAACGAGGCGAACTCCGGTCCCATGGGCATCGCGCGCAGCCTGTTGGAGCAGCAGGTGTTGACGGTGCAGCGTACGGAATCTAGTGACGCCACCGACTCCGTCGCACTGGAGGGGCGAACCATCGCGGCACTCGGCGGCCTGCGGCTGGTTCCAGAGCCAGGGGAGAAGCTGCGGGATTATGATTATGTGCGCGTGAGTGCCAGCGGGTCGTGGATCCGGGTGGATGCGTTGGTTGGCAGCGTGTATGCACCGCGCCCCGGTGGGCTGGCGCGGGTGCCCGGGCCACGCTAGAGGCTTTTTGGGGGCGGGGGCCAGGGCCTTTGCACGTGGGGTGCTGTGAGTGGATTAGGCGCTGACGTACATGTCGTAGCCCAATTTGGTGCTCATGACGACAACAACGACGAGCAGCGCGATGCGGACAAAACCGGTTCCCTTGGAAAGTACCAGGCGTGCCCCTACCTGTGCTCCGGCCACATTGAAGACCGCTAGGCCGAGGCCCAGCGGCCAAAGAACGTGGCCGCCGATGGCGAACACGGTCAGCGCGCCCAGGTTCGTGGCGATGTTGATGATCTTCGCCAGCGCGGCGGATTCCACGAAAGACCTGCTAAGAAGTGCCGTAAACACGATGATCAAGAAGGTGCCCGTGCCTGGGCCGAAGAAGCCGTCGTAGGTGGCGATGGCTCCCACCGCGAAGAGCGCGATGAGCCACCGGCGGCGACTCTGTGCCGGTGCGCGCTGGGGAGTGCCGAAGCTGGGTTTAAGGGCGACATAGGTGCCAACGGCTAGCAAGAGGAAGATCACCAGAGGGCGCAAAACCTCTGTGCTGAGCGCCGCTACTAGCAGCGCGCCCGAGGCTGCGCAGACGAATGCAAGCGGAACCCCATAGGCCACCAGCTTGCGGTCGATCTTTTGGCGAATATCAGAGGATCGGAGCATGCGCGCGGCAGCCGAAGAGGTTCCAAAAACCGCCGCGAGTTTGTTCGTCGCCATTGCAGAGGCTTCGGGGGTCGCGGGGGCGACGATCAAAATCAGGGGAATGAGGACCAGGCCACCGCCACCGACGATGGCATCAATCAAACCTGCGACGAAGGATCCCACTGCGAGGATCGAAAACGTCTCGGCGGAAAGCTCTGCTAACACGATTAGTGCTGATCAGGGGCGTTGACCAGCATGTGCGCGACCCGTTCCATGTGATCCCACATGGCTGCGCGGTGCTCGTCGGGGAGCTGTTCGCTATCGACAGTTGCCATAGCGTTGCCCATGAGCTCTAGCCAGCGGTCGCGGGCGGCCGTATCGATGTGGAAGGGGGCGTGGCGCATTCGCAGGCGCGGGTGGCCGCGCCGGGCGTTGAACTCCGCGGGGCCGCCCCAGTACTGCACCAGGAACCAGCGCAGGCGATCTTCGGCGCCTTCGAAGTCCTGTTCCGGGTACATCGGTGCGAGGATATCGTCGGTGCGGACCTGGCGATAGAACTCGTGCACGATGGCGCGGAATGTGTCCTCGCCGACAGCATCGTAGAAGCTAGAAGTCATGCTTCAACCTTAACTGTTCCGCGATAGCGGGCGGGGCGGGATGGGCGCAGCCCCGCCTGCCATTAGGGCGCAGCCCCGCGGCTACTTGCCCGCCGCGTCGACAGCTCGGGCGTCGAAAGCGCGGGCGGCCTTGGCTCGTGCCACGCGGTCGCGACCTTCGCAGAGCACGCGACGCAGACCGCTCGGGGTGTCCTCCGCCTTCACGAGGTTAGCGATGGCGGCATCCGTGGCGTCGCTGTGATCCCAGGTGGGGTAGATGCCCTCCAGGGTGCGCAGAGCCATCTCTGAGTTCAGGGACTTCCACCACTCCACGGCATGGGCAGCGTAATCGGCGCTGAACTGCTGCAACAGGTCGGCGTGGCCGACGTGCACCAGTCCAGCGTTGCGGTGGCGCAGGCTCAGGTTGCTCTGCTGCGGCGCCTCCACGGTCAGGGAGTGCCAGACCTGCTGCTTGGTCTGCTCATCCGGCACGGAGGAACGCGCCTGCAACGCCAGCGCCGCACCGCTGGAGGACTTGTCCTTAGCCTCCTCGGCAGCGATGCGCTCCTCGACCTGCTCGGAGGAATCTCCGGTGGCGCGGGCCGCAGCCGTCAGCGCGATGATGATCGCCCAGCGCAGATCCTGGTCCACGTCGAGGCCCGGGATCGCCTCGGCGCCGTCGCCAGCCTCACCCAGCAGCGCACGCAGCACCTCCGCCGACTCGGCAGAGTGCACGCACCCCACGAACGCGCGGATGAAAGCCAGCTGGGCCGGGCCGCTGGTCTTGCGGGCAGCAGCCAGGAAGGCCTCCCGCAGCTGCGCCCAGCCCTCGTCCGCCCACTCCGGGTCGGCGTAGTTCGCAGCCGCCGAGCGCGCCTGGGCCAGGATCTGCTCCAGCACTGCCAGCTCGGTTTCCTCGGCAGCGCCCCCGGCGACCAAGCCGATGAAGTCGCGCGCCCGCATCTGCGCGTTGCGCGTCATCTGCCAGGTCGCGGACCACACCAGGGCGCGCGCCATCGGGTCGGTGATGCGCGCGATGTTGGGCACGCCGGTTCCGGCCCCGTCGCTACCTGCGCCACCAATCGCCGTAGCCAGGGACCCCTCGTCCAGCGCCATATTGCCGTAGGCCAGGTCGTCGTCGTTGACCAGCACTAGGTCGCCAGCGGGCACACCCACCAGCCCGGGAACCTCGGTTCGCGCGCCGGAAATATCCAGCTCCACGCGCTTGGTGCGCTGCAGCGCACCACCGTCAAAGCTGTACACGCCCACGGCAATGCGGTGGGTGCGCGTTTCGCCCGCGCCGGGCTGCGCACCAGACTGCTCCACGGCGAAGGAGCTATAGGCACCGTCCGTCACCTCGAACACCGGGGTCAGCGTATTGATGCCCGTCGTGCGCAACCACTGATCCGACCAGTCCGACAGGTCGCGGCCCGAGGCTTTCTCCAGCGCACCCAGCAGGTCCGCGAACGTAGCGTTGCCCCAGGCGTGTGCGGCGAAGTGTGCGCGGATGCCCGCGAAGAATTCCTCCAGCCCCACGTAGGCCGCCAGCTGCTTCAGCACGCTCGCGCCCTTGGCGTAGGTGATGCCGTCGAAGTTCGCCTCCACCGTCTCGATATCGCCCGCGTCAGAGAACACTGGGTGGGTCGAGGACAGCTGGTCCTGCGCATACGCCCATGCCTTCTCCTTGCTGTTGAACGTCACCCATGCGGTGTCGTACTTCGTCGCCCCCGCCTGGCTCATGGCTGCAGACCAAGTAGCGAAGGATTCGTTCAGCCACAGGTCGTCCCACCACTTCATCGTCACCAGGTCGCCGAACCACATGTGCGCCAGCTCATGCAGGATCGTGTCTGCGCGGCGTTCGTACTGGTAGTGGCTGGCTGCGGAGCGGAAGATGTACTCGTCGCGGATCGTCACCGCACCCGCATCTTCCATCGCGCCCATGTTGTACTCCGGGCAGAAAATTTGATCGTACTTGTAGAACGGGTAGCCGATGCCGAACTTATCCGCGTAGTAGTCGAAGCCCTGCTTGGTTACCTCGAACAGCTCGTCGGAATCCAGGTACTCCGCCAGCGACTGGCGGCAATACAGCGCCAGTGGCACGCGCATTTCGCCACTGGTCTGCAGGTTCTTGCCCAAAGGATTGTCGGCCAGCGCTTCCGCGGTCTCGGGGTGCTCGGTGATCGTGCCACGCCATTCGTCGCGCACCACGTGCCACGGGCCTACGCAGAACGCAATGAGGTAGGTCGACAGCAGGTAGTCCACGGTCGCGCTGTGCTTTTTCTTATTGACGCCCGCAGCCTCCGCCACGGAAACCTCATTGTTCGTCACCACGGTCCACTCGGCGGGCGTGGTGAGCTCAACGTCATAAGTCGCTTTGATGTCCGGCTGGTCGAAGCAGGCAAAGACCCGCTTTGCGTCCGCCGTCTCGAACTGGGTGTACATGTAGGCCTGGTCATCGCTGGGATCGAAGAAGCGGTGCAGACCCTGACCCGTGGTGGAGTACGGAATCTCCGCCTCCACCAGCAGCTCGTGCTGGCCACTAGACAGGTCGTTCAGCGGAATGCCCGTAGTGGCGTCATAAGCAAAGTCCCCAAGTGCCGCGCCATCGAGCTCCACCCGCAACAGCGAGTCCGCGCGCAGATCCAAGAAAGTAGACCCGGCGCCGGACGTGAAGGTGATGCGGGTCAGCGAGCGGAAGAGCTTGTTGTCGGGCTTCTCGCCGCCGGAAAGATCCAGCTG
Source organism: Corynebacterium sp. LK28 (assembly GCF_014335105.1). Classification (NCBI taxonomy): domain Bacteria; kingdom Bacillati; phylum Actinomycetota; class Actinomycetes; order Mycobacteriales; family Corynebacteriaceae; genus Corynebacterium; species Corynebacterium sp. LK28. Next base: position 86,994 of record NZ_PDGZ01000004.1, read on the forward strand.
GATGGAGTAGTGAACATCGCTAATGAGGTTGGCGCGATGCTCAGCCTCGGTACGGGTTAGGTTGATGGAAGTCATGCAGACCACCCTAGTAGGAGCGCCGGACAGGGGAGCCACGCGATGGTTAGAGTGGGGGACATGACTGAACCACAGAAGCAGACCGTAACCATGTTCTTCGACGCTATCTGCCCCTTCGCCTGGGTAACCAGCCGCTGGCTGATGGAGGTGCAGGAGGTGCGCGACGTAGAGGTGAAGTTCCAGCCGATGAGCCTTTTCGTGCTGAACGAGGGCCGCGACCTGGATCCCGCCTACCGCGAGAAGATGGACGCCGCGTGGGCGCCGGCGCGCGTAGCAACCGCAATCTGGCAGGAACACCCGGAGAAGCTCTCCGCCTGGTACACCGCGATGGGCACCAAGATCCACAACGAGCAGCGCGCGGATGCCACCGATCCGCACGGCTACGACGAGCTGATCGCTGAGTCCCTGGAAGAGGTCGAGCTGCCCGCCGACCTGGCGAAGGTTGGCCACCTGGCTGCAGACGACGAGGGCTCCTACGAGGCGCAGCTGCGCGAATCGCAGGACAAGGCGATCGAGCTGGTGGGTGACGAGGTCGGCACCCCGGTCGTGCAGCTGGGCGACGTGGCCTTCTTTGGGCCGGTCATTACCCGCATCCCGCGTGGGGAAGAGGCAGGCAAGATGTTCGATGCCTCCGTGACCCTGGCGGCGAACCCGCACTTCTTCGAGCTGAAGCGCTCCCGCACCGAAGCGCCGGTAGCGGAGTAAAAGATGCCCGCGGGATAGCGCCCGCGCGCCCGGCGACCGGCTAGACTGGCACCATGCGTATTTACCTAGGTGCAGATCATGCCGGTTTCGAGATGAAGAACGTGATTAAGGATCACTTGAGCTCCAAGGGCTTCGAGGTAGTGGACTGCGGTGCCCACACCTACGACGCGGACGATGACTACCCGGCTTTCTGCATTGCAGCAGCCAAGTCCGTCGTGGAGGACGAGGGGTCGCTGGGCATCGTGCTCGGCGGCTCCGGCAACGGCGAGCAGATCGCCGCGAACAAGGTTCCGGGCGCGCGCTGTGCGCTGGCGTGGTCCGTGGAGACCGCGAAGCTGGCCCGTGAACACAACAACGCCCAGCTGATTGGGCTGGGCGGTCGTATGCACTCCGAGGAGGAGGCGCTGGCTATTGTTGATGCTTTCGTTTCCCAGCCGTGGTCGGAGGCGGAACGCCACCAGCGCCGTATCGACATTCTGGCGGAGTACGAGCGCACGGGCGAGGCCCCCGCGCTGCCGGAAAACTAGGTTTTCTTGGTTCTTTAGTTCTTGATTCTTAGTTCGCGGTGGTGCTCGACGCGTTCGATGCGCCATCGCGCTTTTCTTGCCACTCCTTGACCACGTTGGAATCCCACAGAGTCAGCCCGTGATATTTGGTCACCGGGCGAGGTGCACGGCCGCGTCCCGCGTAGCTCGTGAAGGTGCCACGGGCGGTACCGGAGAACTCGGCGCATTGTGCTGCAGTCCAGAGTTCCGTGCCGGTTTTCTTGTCCACGATGATTGGTTCCATGACACTAGAATCTACCGCTAAAGATGGGCTCCCTCAATGCGATACGCAGATTCGCTACACCTGCATACCCCCGCAAGAACGCAGGTTAATAGTGGTTTGGTGGAAGGATTTTGCTGGACACTGGGGGTTATGGTGTAACATCACTGGGCGTAGCAGAAGCTAGCTGCTTATGGGAATGTCGTATAGTGGCTAATACCTCAGCCTTCCAAGCTGAAGACGCGGGTTCGATTCCCGTCATTCCCTCCACTTTTTTCGAGGCAGCTCCTCTGGTCGCGATCGTTCGCGAAACCGGGGGAGCTGCCGTTTTGTATTTAGCGGTCTGCTGCCAGTAGAGTAGCGTTCGCAGCTTCCGCGTACCTTGCGTTCGGCGCTTGGCGTTCGGCGTTTGGGTTAAATGTGCGGAGTATGCGGCTCGGGATATGGCGCAGTTTGGTAGCGCACTCGCTTTGGGAGCGAGGGGTCGCAGGTTCAAATCCTGTTATCCCGACATTTTTTATTTTGTCGCTTTTTTAGTGACGCCACCCTGCGGGGTCGTTGCCTTTTGGCGATGAAGTGGGGGTTTGCGGTCTGAACCGCCGGGGGAATCCAAGGCCTGTTGGTGGCGGTTGAGTTCCGAAACCTGACCCCCGCGTGATGTGCCCGGCGATGGTTCTATAAAATTGAGCACCGACCGTACAAGCGCTGCGTGACGAACGATGACCGCGGTGCATGAAGCTATCAATACACAGGAGTGTGCATTCGTGAAGAGCTCTGTAGAAAATCTGAGCACCACCCGCACCAAGCTCACGATTGAGGTCCCTTTCGAGGAGCTTAAGCCAGAGTTCGATAAGGCTTACAAGTCTCTTGCGCAGCAGGTAAACATGCCTGGCTTCCGTAAGGGCAAGGTTCCGGCGAAGATTCTGGAAGCCCGCCTGGGTCGCGGTGTTGTTCTGGATCAGGTTATTAACGAGATGCTGCCTTCTCGCTACAGCCAGGCTGTAGAGGAGAACGACATCAAGGCTCTCGGCCAGCCGGAGATCGAGATCGCGGAGCTGGAGGATGGCAAGCACATTACCTTCACCGCTGAGGTTGACGTCCGCCCGGAGATCGAGGTTCCGGACTTCTCTGATATCTCCGTTGAGGTTGCACCGCTGAAGGCTGACGATGAGGCCATCGACGCGGAGCTGAAGAACCTGCAGGCTCGCTTCGGCACTCTGAAGCCGGCTGACCGCGCAGTGAAGAAGGGCGACTTCGTCTCCATCGACCTGTCCGCCACCATCGACGGCGAGACTGTCGACGAGGCCACCACCGAGGGCCTGTCCCACGAAGTTGGCAACGATTCCCTGATCGAGGGTCTGGATGACGCTCTGATCGGCATGAAGGAAGGCGAGGAGTCCACCTTCACCTCCAAGCTGGTTGCCGGCGAGCACGCTGACGAGGAGGCTGAGGTTACCGTCAAGCTCGGTTCCGTCAAGGAGCGCGAGCTGCCCGAGCTGGACGATGACTTCGCTCAGCTGGCCAGCGAGTTTGACACCCTGGACGAGCTGAAGGAATCCCTGAAGGGCCAGGTCGAGCAGCAGCTGAAGAACACCCAGGCTGGCGAGATCCGCGACAAGGTTCTGGCCGCTGCGCTGGAGAAGACCGAGTTCGACCTCCCTGAGTCCGTTGTCAAGGAGCAGGTCGACGCGCAGATCCAGCAGATCATCCAGCAGTTCGGTGGCGACGAGAAGGTCTTCGAGTCCATGCTGGCTGCCCAGGACATGACTCGCGAGAAGTTCGAAGAGGATGCCCGCAGCTCCGCTGAGGATTCCGTACGCACTCAGCTGTTCCTGGATGCAGTTGCAGATGAGGAAAAGCCGGAGGTTTCCCAGGAAGAGCTGATGGATCACATCGCCTTCACTGCTAACCAGTACGGCATGGATCCGAACCAGTTCATCATGCAGCTGCAGCAGGCCGGTCAGCTGGGCAGCCTGTTCGCAGACGTTCGCCGCGGCAAGGCTCTGGCGCTGAACATCGCCAAGACCTCCGTGAAGGACACCGACGGTGCAGACGTGGATCCGAAGGAGTACTTCGGTGATCCGGAGGCTGATGCCGACAAGGCGGACTCCGCTAAGGAGGACAAGGCTGCAGAGAAGCCGAAGAAGGCTCCGGCGAAGAAGTCCACCAAGTCCACCGCCAAGAAGGCAGCGGCTAAGAAGTCGACCGCCAAGAAGAGCACCACTAAGAAGGCTCCGGCGAAGAAGACTGCGGCGAAGAAGTCCACCAAGTCCACGGCCAAGAAGTCGACCGCCAAGAAGAGCACCACTAAGAAGACTGCGGCTAAGAAGGCCACCAAGTCCTCCGCTAAGAAGGCTGCGGAGAAGAAGGAAGACTAGGAATTCCCTTTTAAGCTTCCGCCCGCCGCCGGAACCTCTCGCTGAGGTTCCGGCGGTTTTCTTTTTGCCTGCCTTTGAGCACGGCTACCGTGCGCTGACAGCGAACAACCCCACCAGAAGGCACGCTTTGTCCGGAGCTGTGACTAGGCTGGGGCGCAGACAAAAGTGAACTTTCGTAA
>NZ_PDGZ01000013.1:0-89875 GCF_014335105.1 Corynebacterium sp. LK28
TCTGGCCGACTCGCAGGAGCATGCATTCAAAGCCAGTCGAATCCGTGAGCTGATGGTTGATGGGGAGCCACTTCATGTGCCCGTGGACGGGGTTGACTACCAGGTGCGCGGACCTAAGTCTAAGACTGTCAAGTTCGGCAAGACCATTTGTCGGAAGTGTAACAACGAGCTGACGAAGCCGTTTGATGATGCATATGACCACTTCATCGCTTTTCAGTACGAGCACTTTGACTACTTCCGCGAACGTGATGAGTACCAATGGTCAGAGATCTTCGATGGAACCGACTTCACGCAACGCGACCTTGAACGCTACTACCTAAAGAATGTGGGATGCCGGATGGTTGACGCGGGTGCACGTGTGCCAGAAGAGATTCGGACATACTTGTTCAACGCCAGGCAACTGCCCTCGCATAGCTTGCTTTTCTACCGTAACTATGAAGTAGACGAAGCCTTTAGGATCCTCAGCACAATAGTCGGCGGGGAACAGGCTGATTTCATGAGTACGTACGCCAGAGCGAGCGCTACCGGACTGGACGGGAATGCCTACGTGCAGGGGCAACCGATGGGCTATTTTGCTGCGGTAATTCAGGACGGACCTGTTGGAGTCGTGTTCCAGTGGGCAGATCCGAGTCTTGAACAAATCCCGCCACTCACCTTTGGCATTCAACCGAACTTCTTCATGCGGGATCGGGAAATGTTTCAAGGGCCAATCCGTGAACTACTCAATACCTGGGATGACTACACTCGAGGCGTATTTCTTTATCGAGACCTTGAAAAGGTTCGGGCGGAGTTGGAGAAACTTACCGCGCAATTAAATGACCCAGCTCTCCAGCCTGTTGAAAAGCTCTCTGTTATGTACGTTGCGCAGACCAAGCAGAAAAGGGTGAATGCGTTGCTCGCGGAGTTTCAGGAGGTCTTACCAAAAGCGCTTCGGCTTACAGGACAGGATAAACACGACAACGGCTACTAAGTCTGTGCCGACTTCGGTTCGACGGACCGTCGCTCAGCTCCCCGCCGAGACTGTCACCCAGACTCAGACCGCAACGGTGACTTCGACTCTTGCAGCTCCGACGGTCGCCAAGACCGTCTCCGCCGAGCCAAGCGACTCCGGTTCATCTGATGGCTCGGTAATTGGCTGTATCATCGGGCTTCTCACCGCTCTGGGCCTCGGTGGTATCGCTGGATTCATGGCTCAGACCATGAACATTCCTGGCCTGAATTTCTAATCTCAGCTGTTGAAACCGACCCCGCTCCGTTGACTCGACGGAGCGGGGGTTCGCCGATCTTGCTCTCATCCGGCATACTCATTCCCGTCCCTACGGCGCAGGATCATGCATGACCGCATCAACATTTGCCCACGAGGGTTTCTGGATCATCGGAGCCGAGACCAAAGCAGCAATCCCTCAATCAGAGTTCCCGCCCGACATCGTGGCGATGATTGATCTGCCTACCGCTCGCAAGTACTGGCCTTACCTCCCTCACGTGGATCTTGACGTGATGGAGCAACGCCACCCAGGAGCCACGGAACTTATCACTGACCTGAATCGCGCTTTGCACAACGAGTGGGACATGCTCGACGGCTGGACGGGACCGTCTGAATCTGGTCAAGCCCAGCTAATCGTTGAGTGTGTCACGGCTGAGGTTGAGGATCGAGAGCTGGCTTCTTTTTGCAGCGGCATCATCGAGGACCTGTTCCTGTGGGCCATGAATGATGAGCGGTTGGCGATGGAGGGGCGCAAGGTTCTCAAAGAATATGGGGTGCAGAATCCCGAGGCACTGTTGACATAACCCGGCTGGGCTTGCTGACGGTGAACTGGAATTGTGGCGATCGGAACTGCGGCGTAACTATCTGCATTGGCTGATCCTGAATGCTGTGGCAGCGGAACGGCAGGGGGATCGCTTGTCAGCATGGCAGGTGACGGGGTTCGCGGCGGTAAGGGAGTGGTTGACGGGCTTGATTGATCATGAATAATTGTGCGCACAGCTCGGCCCAAGCGTGCACCCGTTAATATATTTCCATGTCTGAAGAGTCTTTCCTGCTGAAGTACGATGGCGCACGTCTGCAGTCCGAGCCGATGTCGGTTGCAGAGATCGGTCCCGTCTTCCTGGCGTTGGACGAACTCGTTAAGGCTATCTACCGCAACGTCGATCCACTGTCCGCCGAAGTGCCTGAGCTGGAGATCGTTGGAGTCGAGCAAGGCTCGTATTCGGTCTTCTTCGATGTTGGAAGTCAGGTTCTCGATGGGGTTCTGAACTGGGCCTCGGACCCGAAAGCCAACACTGCACTCACCCTTGCGGGTGGTGTTGTAACTGTCAAAGAAATCATCGGCTGGGTCTTGAAGGCACTGTCAAACAAAGCCGCGATGCAGGAGCAAAAAGAAGCTCCCTATCGAGATCTTCGTGAGAACTTGCAACTTGAAAGGCTAACTGATGCGCTCTTAGCAAAGCCTCGGGGGCGCAAGAATGTTGCAGCGATCGTAAGGCCGACTCTCGAACCAGGGATTGAAACAGTCGAACTGGCCTGCTCTCGCAGCGTTAAAGTGCACATCAACGAAGAAGAGGCACGGAGAATGGTCAACTACGCGGAGACGCTTCCAGAGCCAACCGTTCAAGTTGTGACCGTCTCGGCTCGCTTTGCCACGGCGAATCTCATTGAGCCCCTTAAGCGCAAATGGCGAATTGAGACTGAAGAGTTTGGAACGATATCCATTTGTCTGCTTGACGAAGAGTTTGCAGTTCTCGTTAGCTCGGGCGAAGTGAACCTTGCGCGGACGTACGACATGCGGATCCGTGTAGAGACTCAGGTCGGACCGGACGATGAAGAGAAGTCGAGCTATGAGCTGTTGACTGTATATACAGACGATGATGAAACTGGCGAACAGATGGAGATGGAACTCTAGACTGTGAGCGAAGTGACTCGTGGACTAGATCGCATCCTCGCTGGGTGAGAACGCCGAGGTAGCTGCCTTGCCGTGGTGCACACCCCGAAATTCTGTGGTGCAGGGGTATCGGCAGGTTGGGGGTTCAGGCTGGTGGGGGAGTTTCGTGAAAGCGCTAGAATTGTTAGCATGGCTTTCAGACCGTGCTTTTTTGTTTACGCCCTATAGCTCGCAGGTAGCACCAACCTCGATCAAGCTTTCGGGTGCTCCCAATCCGCGTAAGTAATCCGGTGTGTAGCATCTACCGCCCATTCCGGAGGTGCGTTCACTGTCGGGCGCAACCTTTTCCCACTCCCTGCCGTTGAAGCGTTCAATCCAGGTGGCATCGGTTTGGTATGTGCCAACGTAGGCCCAGAGACCGTCGCAATACATGGAGACTACGTTGCGGCCGGGCTTGGAGACCGCGTTTTCGACCTTGGTCCAGTGGCATTTGCCCTTCGCTTGCTGCGGCGGCTTCGATGCTGTCGGGGATGTTTCTTCGGAAGGCTGCTTAGGTGCCGAGGAACCGAGAGTGGGATTGGGCTTTTCCTTCTTGGTCTCGCTTGGCTTGCCCGTGGGTTCGGTAGATTCCTGGCTTTCCTGCTCGTTGGAATCCGAGGCGGCGCTCGAAGCGGTGGTATCTTCCGCGACGGTCACCGGTGCGTCGTCACTGTCGTCTGAGCACGACACTAGAGCGAGGGGGAGCAGCGCAGTAAAAACCAGAGAGCCGATCCGGCGGGAGGTGCGGGAGGTGCGTGAGGTGTGGGTAGTGAGGTTCATGAACCTGATTATCTCAAAAGCTTGCCCTGAAGAGTCCCGGTTTGATGGTTACTTGCTTCAAATGTGACATCGGAGTTAAGACAGGGGCACAACACTCAATCTTCGAGAAATATGCCAATGACTTCGTTTATCCGCAACGGTTGTGATGGAATTAACGAATGACTTCTCAATCGAACCCGGAGGGTTCCCCCGCACCAGACGGGGCCTCCACAGCAACCGCGCAATCATCTAGCGCACACCAGGAAGAGCGGACATTCTTCGGCCACCCCTTCGGCCTAGCTAACCTCTCCGGCGTGGAGATGTGGGAGCGCTTCAGCTTCTACGGCCTCCAGGCTCTGCTTGCCTTCTACCTCTACTACTCCGTGACTGACGGTGGCCTTGGCATGGACAAGAGCACCGCCACCTCCATCGTCGGTGCCTACGGTGGCTTGGTGTACCTCACCGGTGTGGCCGGCGCATGGGTTGCCGACCGCATCCTCTCTGCGGAACGCACCTTGTACTACTCCGCGGTGTTGGTCATGCTCGGTCACATCAGCCTGGCCCTTTTGCCGGGCTACATCGGCGTGATCCTGGGCCTGGTGTGCATTGCCGTTGGCTCCGGTGCCCTCAAGACGACCTCGCAGGTGGTTCTGGGCGACCTCTACGACCGCGATGACCCTCGCCGCGACGGTGGCTTCTCTATCTACTACATGGGCGTGAACATCGGTGGCCTGCTCGGCCCGCTGATCACCAACGCGCTGTGGGGCTGGAAGGGCTTCCACTGGGGCTTTGGCGCCGCCGCCCTGATGATGGCTATCGGCCTGGTGCAGTACACCCTCCTGCGTAAGCAGACCATTCAGGACGCGGGCCACGACGTTGTTAACCCGCTGCCGCGTAAGAAGTACCTGCCGGTATTCATCGGCGCTGCTGCAGCGATCGTTGTTTTCGTACTGCTGTTCATCACTGGTGTGCTGAAGGTTGGCCAACTGTCCAACATCACCGCGCTCCTGGCCGTCATCATTGCCGTTGTTCTGTGGGTACAGATGTACCGTTCCAAGCTGGTCACGGATGTCGAGCGTTCCCGCCTTGTCGGCTTTGTCCCCATGTTCGTGGCTTCCGTGGCGTTCTGGTCGCTGTTCCAGCAGCAGTTCACCGTGATTGCCGTGTACTCCGACGAGCGTCTGAACCGCAACCTCTTCGGCATGGAGATTCCCCCGGGCGTGGTGCAGTCCATCAACCCGCTGTTCATCATCCTGTTCGCCGCCGTGTTCGGCGCGATGTGGACGAAGCTGGGGGACAAGCAGCCTTCCTACGCCGCGAAGTTCTCTATGGCACTGGTTGTGATTGGCGGTGCGCTGCTGCTGTTCCTGCCGTTCGCCGGTGGCGGAGCGAACTCCACCCCGATGTGGGCCATGGTGCTGATCCTGTTCCTGTTCACCATGGGCGAGCTGATGCTGAGCCCAGTGGGTAACTCCATGGCCACCCGCTTGGCCCCGAAGGCATTCCCTACCCGCATGTTCGGCCTGTGGTTGCTGTCGATCAGCTTGGGCACGTCCCTGTCGGGCAGCCTGGCTGCCTTCTACAACCCAGAGGATGCCTCCGCGGAGCGGACTTACTTCATCGCGATGTTCGCGGTGATGGTCGGCCTGGGCGCGGTCATGTTCCTGGCCCGCAAGTGGATCCTCAAGCTGTTCGTGGATGTCCGCTAAACCCAGCTGGTTATCCAGCTAGGCTTCTCTCACCCCACGCGCACAAGCTCGTGGGGTGTTGTGTTTATGGGCTCTACCTTTTTGGACGCCACAATCACAATGTCTTCGATGCGTGCGCCCCACTGACCGGGGATGTAGATGCCGGGTTCAATGGAGAATGCCATGCCCTCTTCAATCACAAAGTCATTGCCGGCGATGATGTACGGCTCTTCGTGGCAGGAAAGCCCGATGCCATGGCCGGTGCGGTGGATGAAGTACTCGCCGTAGCCGGCCTCTTCGATGATGTCGCGGACGACCTTGTCCACGTCGCCGGCCGTCACGCCGGGCTTGGCGAATTCCAACCCGGCTTCCTGGGCGCGCTGCAGCACGTCATAGATCTGCTGCTGCTCGTCGGTGGGCTCGCCGACGACGTAGGTGCGGGTGCAGTCGGAGTGGTAGCCGCTGGCCAGGGTGCCGCCGATGTCGACGACCACCACGTCGCCGGATTCGATGACGCGATCGGAGTGATCGTGGTGCGGGTCCGCGCCGTGCGGGCCGGAGCCGACGATGATGAAGTCCACCACCTCGTGTTCCTCGAGGATGAGGCGTTCCAGTTCTTTGGCCACGTCGTTTTCGGTCACGCCTGCGCGCAGCAGGTTCGGGACCTGGCGGTGGACTTCGTCGATGGCGGCGCTGGCGCGGCGCAGCTCGGAGAGCTCTTCATCGTCCTTGCGGATGAACGCCTGGGCCAACACCTGGGTGGCGTTGACGGTGGAGATGCCGCGGGACTGCAGCTCCAGCAGGTGGTCGGCGGTCATTGCAGCGCTGACGGCATAGGAGCCTTCGGCGATGTAGCCGTAGGGGTCTTCGCCGTCGTTCCACCCGATGATCTCCACGCCGAGTTTGCCCGCCACGGACTTCTTCAGGTCTGCGACATCCACGCCGGGGACGATGATGCGGGTGGCGTCCTTAGTAAGAACCAGAGCCGTGAACCGCTCGTGGGTGGTGATCTTCGACGAGATCAGGTACTCCATGTCCGGGCCGGGGGTGGCGATTACGCCGTCCAGGCCCGCCTGTGCGGCGATGTCGCGGACGGTGGCAAGACGCTTGCTAAACGTTTCGGTTGGGAAGAATTCACTCATGGCCACCAGGGTACGCTCCGGGGTGTGGGGGAGCAGTGGGGTGTGGGTGGAGAACCGGCGGGAAGGGGACGGTTAGCCGTTGCAGTTGGGGCCTTCGGTGAGGACAATGTTCGGTACGCCCATTTCGCGCAGGTAACGCTCCGTGTAGCAGGGACCGAAGCCACTTTCGTACTCACTGTCCTGGGGGATCAGCTTCCATTCGGCGCCATCGAACTTGTATAGGGCAAGTCCACCAGAGCCGTAGCGGCCAACGATTGCCCATCTCCCATCGCAATACTTAGACACGAGGTTATCGGTCCCTGGTTGGTAGGTGGCATGGTAAACATCCGGCCAGATGCATTCGCCCTTCGCTGGCTCCTTTGTCTGCTCTTCTGGCTGCTGAGTCTGTTCGGAGGATTCTTCGGATTCTTTAGAGCCGACGGTTGAATTTGTCTAGGGATTTCTTTTACGCATGGAATTTCTGTGCCTGGATTAGAGCATTCCGAAGCTCCTCATCGCACGCGTAGACAAACAATCCGTGAACGCCACGGGTCATCAAAACGTAGAGCTGATTCCACAGAAGTTCATCGGAAAAATCCCCTTTGCCGGAGCCATAGCTGAGTGTCCGCTTATTTGTTGCAGCTCTGAAGAAGCTCTTATCAGGCGAGATTCTGATCTGGCCGTTTTCTAGCTTCACCGATGGACCGATGATTACCCCGGCATAGTTCAAGTCGAAGCCTTGAACGGTGTATACCGAACCAACCTCGTTGATAGTCTGAGGCTGCTCCGCCCAGGCAAGCTTCTTCCGCTTGGTTGCGGCGTCAACTGTTATTTCTCTATTCCAGGGCATAAAGAAATCCCCGATGGATACACCCCACGAGTCACCATTTTCCGGCTTCCTAGAAGCGTTGTATGGCCAGTCGTATGTAGCAACCATTCTGCTTAAGCCACGGTCAGTGTCCGAGGCCTTATGTTTGATTGCGTTTCGCATATCGTTGACGTCGGCAAAAAACTCTACGTGATAGCCCTCGGCATCCCGATGGGAGGTATCCAAGTCGAGATTGGTGATTCTATGTTCCTTAAGGAACGAATTGAGCCAGTCCAAAGTGCCTTGAGACGCAGCCATGCGCATCTGTTTCCTCAGGGGAACCTTTGAATACTTATCCGCAGCCACGAACTCGTGAGGTTCCTTCTCCCACCATTGGTTTGCCTGTAATACCTGTTGCTTATCGTAAACGGCGACGGTTACCTTAGCTCTACTGATGATGTCTAACAGCTGGTTATCGCCCCGGTAGCTTTGCTTGCCTTGGGTCCACAGTAGGTGTGCTTCGTCGATCAGTACGAGATCAACCTTTTCGTTTGTCGAATGGCGATCAATAAACCTGGTTGGCTTCAAGACCCGTTCGTTGCTTTTCGAGTGAAGACCAAGCTTTTCAGCGATCTGCGTGTAGACATTTACCTGTTCGTCGTGGTTAACGACCAGGTAACAATCGAGTCTGCGTTCTTCACCAGACTTGGTGGTGACGGGGTTTTGCATAATGTCGTAGAAAAGGCTACTGAGCAATACGGTTTTACCTGCGCCGGCCTCACCTTCGACCATGACTAGGTTGCCTTGCGACCCCGCATGAATCTTTTCGTACAGCACCTCCATGATATCTCGCTTGGCTGCGACTTGTTCCTCGGTCAAGCTGTGGAAAGGGGAGGCCTTGTAAAGAGCGGAGTCATAAACTTTTTCAAGCTCCGGGAAAAGATTCGCATCGATGGTCTGAAGCTGTGCCCAGATTTCATGGAAAACTTCGTCGAATCGCTCTTTGGTGTAATAATCTAACTGATCGTTGCTGCGCCGGTTCTCAAGTTTTTTAACAGCGTCCACGCTGGAGAGCATGAGCATTAAACGATTCTCTACGTCGAGAGTCAATGACTTATTAAAAAGCTCATGGCCGAGGATGATTAGCTGACTGTTCTTGGAATCCTTGAGCTTGGTCCAGTCTGCGTCATCTTTTCTAGTGTTTTTTAGGTGGGATGTAGTGCGTTGGATAATATCCGTAGTTTCACCCACATACGCCGTATAGGGCTTGGTTTGATTCTTTTCTTCATTCTTGATTACGTAAACGACCGGAAAATTATAGAGAAGATCATCGTCAGTTTTAATCGTTCGATCTCTAAATGCTGCTAGGCGATCATTCTCTTCGCGGCGGATTTTTAGCGACTGAACCCCCGCTTCGTTAAACGCGATTTGTTGATGGATCGCCTGTGTGTCGGCCTGTTTGCGCAATTCAGCATTCTCCATATTTGTTATTCATTACTAATGGTGGTCGTTCGGTTGCTAACCCCGCACAACCTTCACGGTCACGCCGCCGAAGATTGACAGCCCGCGGATCCGCAGCAGGGGAGCGTCCGCCGGCAAGCTGTTCGGGTGGATTGCGCCGTTCTCCACCACCAGCTCGTCGCCGCCAAAAATGCCCAGGCCACCCATGTCGATGCGCACGCCCTCCGGCACCAGCACATCCGCGCCACCAAAGCAGCTATTCAGCCACAGCGTGGTCACCGGATCGCTAAACCGGCATTCCCGCAGGTCAAAGTCCGAACCGCCGAAGATGTTGAAGTTCCAGTGGGTCTTCGGCACCTGCCACGCCGCCTTCGTCACCCCGCCGAATATCGCCAGGCTGAAGCCCGTCTCGGAACCCCCGCCAGTCACCAGCGACCGCGACCGCGCAAGAACCATTTCGCGGTGGCGTTGGGCGTCCGAAGTTTGGTGAGCAGCCCACTCCGCGTCACTCGGCGCGCGGTGCGCAACCGCAGTGCTCGCCTCGATCCTAAACAGCATTTCCGCAGGCTCGTCCACGAGATCATCCAGCAAGTCCACCAACTCGCTACGCTGGGTAGCAGCATGCGCCTGCCCCGACCGCTCGTCGAACTCCGTGAGGGTCAACTGCCCATCGGCCAGAGCACCGGACAGCACCTCCACAGCGGCGGATCTTTCCTGGTCAGTGCAGCGCTTGTCCTTGTAATCGCTCATACTTTTACCCTACTAAAGGAGTCCCCCATTCTCTCTCCATATCGCGTAAACCTGGACTGGCTCTGGGGCACCCCACCCGGCAACGACGGCACGCCCGCCACTGTTCGTGCCGCTCTTTTTGGTATTGACGCCCACACTTCAGCCGAAGCCTGGCTCCGTACCCTCTCGGCGGACGAGGACGGCCGGCGGGGTGAGGGAGGCTGGGGCGCCGAACTGGCCAACCCCGACGACACGACTGGCCCGGCCTTGGTGGACATCACTTCCGCCGGCGAGGATGTGGCCGACGGAATCGAGGACGGCACTCAGAACCTCTACGAGTTCCTTGCCGAACGTGTCGCCCGTGCCGAGCGCGGCGAAACCCCCGGTGCCAGCGAGCTAACCGTGGAGTGGCGCGAGCTGCCGCGCACCTAGCGCATCCAGCCCGTCGCTACTTGTCGTCGTTCTCCAGCGGGCCGAGCTCCGCGACCAGAACCTCCTGGGCGACCTTCATGGCTGACAGGGCAGCAGGCTGCGGTCGCGGCGGGCTAGCCCGTCGCGGGTCCACACGGAACCCCAGACGGGCTAGGGGAGTAGCTACTTCCGCAGCAGGTTCTCCAGCTGGCGGGCGGATTCCTTTAAGTCCGCGCCGAACTTCTCCGCCGGGTGGTCGCCCATGCGCGCCACGGGGCCAGAAATGGAAAGGCAGGCGATGACTGTGCGATTCGGCATATCCGCCCCGAAGATCGGCACGGATGCCGAAGCCAGGGAGGGGTCGCGCTCCGCAGAGGATTCCGCGATCCCGTCGGCCGCGATCTTCTCCAAATCCTCGCGCGTGTACGCGGCCTGGGGGAGCACCTGGTTCTGGAACGCCTCCGGTGCATAGGCAACCAGCAGCTTCGCCGCGGAGCCTGCAGACAATGTCATCCTGTGACCCACCGGAACCGTGTCCCGCAGACCAGTGGCGGGCTCGGCGTTGGCGATGCACACGCGCTCCATCCCGGAGAGGCGATATAGCTGCACGGATTCGCCGGTCTTTGTCATGAGGTCGGGGAGGATGAACTCTGCGGCGTCCTCAAGACGAGAAGAGGTAGACGGCGCCATCTCGGACAGGGCTGGGCCAGTGACCCACGCACCGTCGACCCCGCGCTCGATCAACCGGTGCTTTTCCAGTGCGACGGCGATACGGTGCGCGGTGGCGCGCGGCAGGCCGGTGATGGCGCACAGGTCGGAAAGGTTGCGAGGTTCTGCTGCGATGACCGATAGGATGAAGATCGCTCGGTCCAAAACTTGAATACCGCTAGTTGCGGGAATTTCCGTATTGTGTCCCATGATTTGATACTATACATTCCATCCAGTGGAACTGTATAGCGGACACAGAGGAGAGACCGTGACGAACCAACCCTTAACCCTCGCGGAAAAAGTTTGGCGCGACCACATCGTCGCAGCGGGCGAAAACGGCGGACCCGACCTGCTGTACATCGACCTGCACCTGGTTCATGAGGTTACCTCGCCCCAGGCCTTCGACGGCCTGCGACAGGCCGGCCGCACGGTCCGCCGCCCGGATCTGACCATCGCCACCGAGGACCACAACGTTCCCACCATCGGCGTGAATACCGGCGACCTGCAGGAAATCCAGGAGCCCACCAGCCGCCTGCAGGTATCCACCCTGCGCGACAACGCCAAAGAATTCGGCATCCGCCTGCACTCCATGGGCGACATTGAACAGGGCATCGTCCACACCGTCGGCCCGCAGCTGGGCCTGACCCAGCCCGGCATGACGGTCGTCTGTGGCGACTCGCACACCTCCACCCACGGCGCCTTCGGCTCCATCGCCATGGGTATTGGCACCAGTGAGGTCGAGCACGTCCTGGCCACCCAGACCCTGCCACTGAAGCCTTTCAAGACCATGGCCATCGAGGTCTCCGGCGAACTGCAGCCGGGCGTGACCTCCAAAGACCTGATCCTGGCCATCATCGCCAAGATCGGCACCGGCGGCGGCCAAGGCCACATCATCGAATACCGCGGCGAGGCTATCGAGAAGCTGTCCATGGAAGCCCGCATGACCATGTGCAACATGTCCATCGAGGCCGGCGCCCGCGCGGGAATGATCGCCCCGGATCAGGTGACCTTTGACTACCTGGAAGGCCGCCCGCACGCACCACAGGGCGCGGATTGGGATGCAGCCGTGGAGTATTGGAAGTCCCTGCGCACCGACGACGACGCGCAGTTCGATACCGTCGTCCACATCGACGGCTCTGCACTGACCCCCTTCGTCACCTGGGGAACCAACCCCGGCCAGGGTTTGCCACTGGCGGAATCCATTCCGCAGCTGGAGGACTTCACCAACGACAACGACCGACTCGCCGCCGAGCGCGCCATGGAGTACATGGACCTCAAGCCAGGCACCCCGCTGCGCGACATCAAGATCGATACGGTCTTCCTCGGCTCCTGCACCAACTCTCGCATCGAGGACCTGCGCGCGGCCGCGGAGGTCGTCAAGGGCCGCACCGTTGCCGACGGCACGCGGATGATCGTTGTTCCTTCCTCCACGCGGGTGAAGATGCAAGCGGAGGAAGAGGGGCTCGACCAGATCTTTATTGACGCCGGGGCGGAGTGGCGCACCGCAGGTTGTTCCATGTGCCTAGGCATGAACCCGGACCAGCTTGCCCCGGGCGAGCGGTCGGCCTCCACCTCCAACCGAAACTTCGAAGGCCGCCAGGGCAAGGGCGGGCGCACGCACCTGGTCTCCCCACCAGTTGCCGCCGCCACCGCCGTGACGGGCCACCTTGCAGGCCCGGCGGATCTGTAAACCGACCGCTAGATACCCGCACAAGACCCGCCCAAAAATTTTTTTCGAGCCTCCCCGCCAGCGACCTAGACAGCAGGTGGGGGAGCAGAAAGCAGAAGAGAACACCATGGAAAAGTTCAACACCCACACTGGCGTGGCGGCACCGCTGAACCGCTCTAACGTCGACACCGACCAGATCATCCCCGCCGTCTACCTGAAGCGCGTGACCCGCACCGGCTTCGAGGACGGCCTGTTCGCCGGCTGGCGCAAGGACCCGGAGTTCATCCTGAACCAGGAGCCCTACAAGAACGCCTCCGTGCTGGTGGCCGGCCCGGACTTCGGCACCGGCTCCTCCCGCGAGCACGCCGTCTGGGCGCTGATGGATTACGGCTTCCGCGTGGTTCTTTCCTCCCGCTTCGCGGACATCTTCCGCGGCAACTCCGGCAAGGCAGGCCTGCTGGCCGCCCAGATGGAACAAAGCGACATTGAGCTGATCTGGAAGCTGCTGGAACAGCAGCCGGGTGCGGAAATTACCGTGAACCTGGAGGACCGCACCGTCACCCTGGGCACCCACACCTTCGGCTTCGACGTAGACGACTACACCCGCTGGCGCCTGATGGAAGGCCTGGACGACATCGGCCTGACCCTGCGCAACGAGGAAACCATCGAGGCCTTCGAATCTCAGCGCGCCAGTTTCAAGCCACGCACCATTCCCGCCAGCTAGCGCAGGCTAGCTACGGCGCCGGAGCAGCAGAGTCAGGGGGACAGGCCGGGGCGCCGGAGCAGCAGAGCCGGGGACCGCTTACTTTACAGACAGCGGGCTGGCCAGGTAGTCCAGCCCCAGCAGCTTATCCCCGGCGAAGTGCAGCACCCACGTGCTGGACTTCTTCACCCGCATATCCTCAATCTCCACGTCGTGCTCGCCCGCAACGCGGGCCAGCACGCCCGGGATCACCGTGCCCTGGGCAACGACCATCGACACAGGCGCGGTCGTGGTGGCGTGGAACGCATCCACCGCTGCATCCGAATCGGCAGCCCACCCGGCATCGCCCAGGTTGGCGTCAAAAGAAACTTCCAGGCCCAAGTCCTCAGCGATAGGCGCAGCCGTGTGCTCGCAGCGCACCGGCACGGCAGACGCGATCGCCTCCGGGCGGTAACCCGACAGCTCAGAGACCAGCAGTTCCGCCTGGCGGCGGCCCTTCTTCGTCAGAGGGCGCAGGTCATCATCGCCAGCCCAGCCCTCGCGGGCGTGCGCCTTCGCGTGGCGGACGTACAGCACACGGCGGTCGCAACCCAGCTGCAGCAGCCCCATGGCGGCATCCACGACCTTGAGGTCAGCCTCGTAGCTCAGCAGCTCCTTCGCCTCGGCAGGGGAGACCCAGCGCAACTCGTCGGACTCCTCGTTGGCCTCGAACTCGCCGGACAGGTGCTGGGCAGTCCAGTAGTACACCACCTTCGTGCGCGAACCGACCGGGTAGTGGACGTACCCCAGAAGCCAGCCCAAGCGCACGTCAAAGCCGGTTTCTTCCCAGATCTCGCGCATGGCGGTACCCGGCAAGTTCTCGCCCGGATCGACCTTGCCCTTCGGCAGGGACCAGTCATCGTAACGCGGGCGGTGGATCAGGGCGATCTCCACGTTCGTGGACTCTGGGGCGGAAGGGGTGGAGGCGGCGGCGTCCTTAGAAAAGCGCCAAATAACCGCGCCCGCGGCGAAGGTGGGGCGGGCAAACTCCTCGCTGGGGCGGGATCCGATGCGGGTCACGTGCCCCTGATCGTGCCGCGACATAGCCAGGGACGTAGAAAGATCGCCAGTTCCTGTGTGAGTGATCACTTTTAAAGGGATCCCTTTCGATAGACTATTGCCGACAATCGTATAACGAACCCAAAAGTTATATCGAACTCAAGCAGACAAATAAGCGCACGCAGTGCAGGTGGGAAGGCAACAAGCAGATGGTGCAAGTAGCAGTGATGGGCGCAGGATCCTGGGGCACGACTGTTGCCAAGGTATTTGCCGACGCCGGAAACGAGGTCCGCCTCTGGGCACGCCGCTCCGAAGTCGCCGAGGACGTACGCGACAATCACCGCAACAGTGCCTACCTGGGGGATATCGAACTGCCGGAATCACTGACCGGGACTTCCGACCCCGCCGAGGCCCTGGACGGCGCGGAGATCGTGGTGCTGGGTGTGCCTTCGCAATCGCTGCGCGGGAATCTGGAGAAATGGACAGAGGCCGAACTGATCGGCCCAGACGCCTCCCTGGTGAGCCTGGCCAAAGGCATCGAACATTCCAGCGGCCTGCGGATGAGCCAGCTGATCTCCGAAGTGGCGGGCGTGCCCAGCGAACGCGTGGCCGTGCTAACCGGGCCGAACCTGGCGCGCGAGGTAGCACAAGGCCAACCCGCCGCAACCGTCGTGGCCTGCACCGACATGGACCGCGCGAAGCTGATCCAGGCGGCCGTGGCCGCGCCTTATTTCCGCCCGTACACGAACACGGACGTCATTGGCTGCGAGATCGCAGGCACGTGCAAGAACGTCATCGCGCTGGCGGCGGGCATTGCCGCGGGCATGGGATTCGGCGACAACACTGCCGCGACCGTGATCACCCGCGGCCTGGCGGAGACCACCCGCCTGGCCCTGGAGGTCGGGGCCGACGCGCGGACACTCAGTGGCCTGGCGGGTATGGGCGACCTGGTGGCAACGTGTACCTCTACTCTGTCGCGCAACCGCCGATTCGGCGAACACCTGGGCAAGGGGGAGACCCTGGAAGAGGCTGCTGCCTCGACTAAGGGCCAGGTTGCCGAGGGCGTGGTCAGCAGCCAGTCCGTGTTCGAGCTGGCGGGGAAGGTCGGCGTGGAAATGCCGATCACGGAAGCCGTCGTGGGAGTGTGCCACGAAGGCGCAGACGTGCAGCAGGTGATGATGGGGCTGCTCGGGCGCAGCCGGAAGGCAGAGTAGGGGAAACTGCGGGGCGGTGGGGATGTGGCGTCCAGAAAAGGGCTAAGGTAAAAACCCGTGAGTAACGAACCCAAGAAGCACGCACGAACCACCGTCGCCGTTCTGTACGGCGGGCAGTCGACTGAGCACTCCGTATCTTGCATTAGTGCAGGTGCGGTGATCGACCACCTGGATCCCGAGATCTACGAGGTGGTGCCAGTCGGGATTACCGAAACCGGCGCGTGGGTGCCGGGGACGACGGATACTACGCAGCTGCGCGCGGATGGGCGGGAGATGCCGCGCGTGAAGGACGACGGTGTGCACGTGCAGCTGACTTTTGGCGGCTCGGCTGGCTCGGCTGAGGGCGGCGCTGGCTCGGCTGAGGGCGGCGCTGGCGAGATGCGCTACGTGACCGGCCCGCAGGCAGGCGAGGTGTTTGCCCAGGTAGACGTTGTGTTCCCCGTGCTGCACGGCATGAACGGCGAGGACGGCACCGTGCAAGGCGTGCTGGATCTGGCGGGCGTGCGGTATGTCGGCAACGGCGTGCTGGCGTCTGCGGCGGGCATGGACAAGGACTTCACCAAGCGGCTGGCGCGCGAAGCTGGGATCCCCGTCGGCGAGGAGCTGATCCTGTTCCAGCCACGCGAACTGACCGCGGAGGAAAAGGAGCGGCTGGGGCTGCCCGTGTTCGTGAAGCCCGCGCGCGGCGGATCCAGCATCGGCATTTCCAAGGTGGACAGCTGGGAGGACTTCGATTCCGCCGTTGACCTGGCCTTTTCCCACGATGGCAAGGTGATCGTGGAGGCGATGATCCACGGCGCCGAAGTCGAATGCGGTGTGCTGCAGCACGCGGATGGCTCGATCGTGTCTTCTGTTCCGGCGATGCTGAACGGCACCGAGGATGGCGCCGAAGGGTTCTATGGTTTTGACGCCAAGTATGTCGATTCGACCGTCTCCGCCACCATCCCGGCGCCGCTACCTGCGGAGACGTTAACGGAGATCCGTCAACTGGCCATTCGCACGTTCAACGCGCTGGGGTGCGACGGCATCGCGCGAGTGGACTTCTTTGCCACGGAAAACGGGCCCGTGCTGAACGAGATCAACACGATGCCTGGGTTTACCCCGATCTCGATGTATCCGAAGATGTTCGCCGCTGATGGCGTGAGCTTCGGCGACCTGGTCAGCGCGCTGATCGCCCGCGCCCTGGCCTAGTGACATTTGGCGCGGGGAGTGTCTGTTTTAGCCAGCTGCGGGGGCAGATTTCCGTTCTGACGGCATTGGGGCTGGGTGTGCCTATTGTCAGCCTGCGTGAGGGAGGGGGTGTGTCGGAACGGTTGTAGTTTTTGGCCGCGGAGGGCGGGGCAGTGCCGGGACAGTTGCAATATTTTGGGCCGCGGAGGGCGGGGCAGTGCCGGGACAGTTGCAGTTTTTTGGGCCGCGGAGGGCGAAAGTGTCGGAAAAGTTGCAGTTTGTTACTGGGGCGCATTTTCAATATTGCAAACCTGCTGGTCAGGAGCTTTTTGCTCGCGAGGGTGCGAGAGACAAGTTTACGTTCTGCAACTTTTCCGACATTTAGCGACATTTAGCGACATTTAGCACTTATAGCATGGTGCGCGTGAGGTTCCTGTTGCAGCTGGGAAGCGCCGGACTGCGGGGAAGGGCTGCTTCTGCTGGGTCTGGGGGCTGTTGCAGCTGGGAAGCGCCGGACTGCAGAAGTGAGCTGCAGAGGTGAGCTGCAAGGGCGGGCTACTGCTGGGCAGGGGCAGGCTGCTTCTCAGTCTTCTTAAGGGAAGAGGAGATTGCACTGGTCACGGAGGCAATGACCTCGTCGCCGGCGGATTGAGGCATCGCGAGGCCGACGATCTGTTCGTGGCCAAGTGCATACCAGTGACCCATGGTTGAGCCTCGCGAAAGCGAGGGGTCGGAGAACCAAGGGACGTCGTCTACCTGGGTCAACTGGGCTCCCGGGGCGTAAGACTTGGGCATGGCCAAACCACAGCGAATGACCACCGGCTCACGGTCGTCGGCCAAGTATGTGGCCGAGCCGCTGGGGGCCTTGTCAAGTGCGGAGCGGCTCACATCTTTGGGAAGGGAACCAAATTTGGCCTGGTCAGAGGACTTGCCAGAGCCGGTGGAAGTGTGGACCAGTCGCCAGCTGCCCAACGCGGACGGCAGGGAGTCCAGGAACTTGCGGCACGCGGGAGAATTAGTCTCGCCGCCGGAGGTGCCGGAACCGCCGGAACCCTCGGAACCGCCGGAACCCTCGGAACCGCCGGAACCGTCGGAAGTGCCAGCCCTACCGGAACCGTCGGAAGTGCCAGCCCTACCGGAACCGTCGGAAGTGCCAGCCCTACCAGCCCCACCGGAACCGTCGGAAGTGCCAGCCCTACCAGCCCTACCGGAACCGCCGGAACCGCCGGAACCCTCGGAACCGCCAGCCACCGGAGCATCGGACAGGGGGTAGGGGGCGGGCTTTGCTGGAGAGTTGGCGTCATAAATAGAAGAAAGAGCGGAACCCACCGCGCCGAGCGCGCCACCCACATCCGCCGACGTCGTCACCGCCACCGCGGGCGAACCCCCGACCGCATACCAAGTCCGCAGGTCAGAGCCAGGAGTCGCATCGGACACAGCCGTCCAGCGCACTTCCCCCGCAGAAAACACCGGCGACAACACTGTGTACTGGTCGGGGACGTTCACTCCGCAGCGCACGGACAGCTCTGCGCCGGAAGAGTCGCGGTACCCGGCAGCGCCCGAAGGCGCGGGCTCCCGAAGTTCCACAGCGCGGAAGCGCCCCAGGTCGCCCGGCAGCCTATCCACGAAATCGGCGCACACCTGCGACGACGCCTCCGGCGCATCCACCGGCCCCATCGCCATCGGTGCGTACACCTTCCGATCCACCGTGATCTTCGCAGCCGTAATCACCGCGATAATCAGCGCAACGGCCAGCACCGTCGACAGAATAATCAGGTACCGCGGGGTATCAACGGCACGCGGGGTGGAGTCGGGGGAGGAGGCTTCGTCACTCATAGCGCACCATCTTAATTAGACTGTTCGCGGGATCCCAAGGTGACCCCGCCCGCACACCGCACTACGGAAAGACTGTTGCATGCGCACTTCACTCACTGTCGCCGAGGCCGGCGAGGCCGCCACCATCGCGGCGATCCGCAACGCCGCGCCGAGTTCTCTTAATGGTGATGACGCCGCAGTGTTGGAACCCGCCGGTACCAATTCACGGCACGTGTGCTCGACGGACATCCTCGTTCAGGGGCGGCACTTCACGTTCGACTACTCGACTCCGTGGGAGGTCGGGGTGAAGGCGGTGACGCAGAACTTCGCGGACATCCAGGCGATGGGCGCGCGGCCGACGGCGATTCTGATGGCGATTGCCACGCCGGGGGATCTGCCGCTGCAGACGGTGGCGGATATTGCGCGGGGGATCGACGAGGCCGCATCGCCGTGGGCTGCGGAGCTTGTTGGCGGGGACGTTGTGACCAGCAAGGACCTGGTCATTTCCATCACCGCGATGGGGGAACTTTCCGGCCCGGCCGCGGCTTTGACGTTGGATGGCGCGGGCGTGGGGCAACGGATCATCGCCAGCGGGCCGATTGGCTACAGCGCGGCCGGCCTGGCGATTCTGCGGCACTATGGTTCGCGCAAGGCGATCCCGGCCGACGATCTGATCCTCAACGAGCTGGCCGATTGGCACTGTGCCCCGCGCCTGCAGCCGGGACGTGGCTCTGTTGCGCGGGCGACGGGTGCGAGCGCCATGACCGATAACTCCGACGGGCTGATCGTGGACCTGTGCGCCATCGCGGAGCGTTCCGGGGTGTGCCTGGACTTGGACGGGGCGGCGCTGGTGCCCGACGAGAAGCTGCGGCACGCGGCGCAGATGACGGGCAAGAACCCTCTGGAGTGGATCTACACCGGCGGCGAGGACCATACTCTTTTGGGAACTACGGACGCCCGCATGCCCAGCGGCTACCGCCGCATCGGGACTGTGCGTAGCCTCTCGGAGGAGGTTGGGGAGGACCCGGCTGGCGGGTTGGACTACGTACTGGTCGACGGTGGCCGCCCGCCATTTACACATGGCTGGCAGTCGGTGTAGGCAGTGGATATGGACTCTGCACAAGCACAAGCACAAGCACAAGCGCAGGCACACCAGCTGATCGAGCGCATCCACCCGGCGTGGTACCTGCCGGGGTTGCAGTCGGTGCTGGCCGGTGCTCTGGAGGAGGCACAAGCTGCGGCAGGCCAGGGTCAGCGGGCGCAGACCCTGCCCGCGCCAGAAAAAATTTTGCGAGCCTTCGAGTCCGACCCCACCCAGGTGAAAGTGCTGATCGTCGGGCAGGATCCGTATCCCACGCCCGGGCACTCGGTGGGGCTGGCGTTTTCCGCGGAGCTGCCCGCGGGCGAACCACTGCCGAAGTCGCTGAAGAACATCTACACCGAGTACACAGACGACCTCGGGCTGCCCGCCCCGGCCGACGGGGATCTCTCCCCGTGGGCCGACCGTGGGGTGCTGCTGCTCAACCGCGTCCTCACTGTGCAGGCGGGCAACGCGGGCAGCCACCGCGGCCGTGGCTGGGAGGCCATCACCGAGGTCGCCGTCCGCCAAGTCGCCGCAAACCCGCACTTCGCCGCGATCCTGTGGGGTAAGCAGGCCCAGCAGCTCGCACCCCTCATTGGCCAGGAGCGCTGCGTGATGTCCCCGCACCCCTCGCCGCTGTCCGCCTATCGTGGTTTCTTTGGTTCGCGACCGTTTAGCAGGGCAAATGCGATCCTTCAGGCTTCCGGCGGTGCGCCCGTCGACTGGCGGCTCTAGCAACGATGGCCGGGTCCATTCGTTGCTTTGTCGGATTGTGCAGCCTCCAGTTTTCCGAGGAGGTCTTCCAGAGTGTTCAACTCTCGATGGGTGAGTCCCTGGAAAAATGAGTCACGTCCTTGACGTAGGGCAGGCTGAACATCGTGCCACCACTGCTGGCCAGCGGGTGTCAAACACAGGAGTCGCGATCTCGCATCGGCGGGGTTTGATCGAGCTTGAACCCACCCGGCCGTCGTGAGCTTTTTGATTGTGGCGCCGATGTTTCGCGGGTCAACGGCTGTAACCATTGCTACCTCGTTTTGCGTTCGTTCGCCTTCCGCAAGCGCCGCCATGGCCGTGAACTGCGCGGTGGTAATTCCCTGCTCTGTGAGGAGAGCTGCCCATGCTCTCTCGGCGCGGCGTCCAAGTGTGGCCAACAGGAAACTGGCGCCTTGGCGGTACTTGACTTTGCTCGAAGTATTCATATTTTATGTATACATGACTTCGTTGAAAATCCCGACTGGACACAACACAATAAACCCCTTCGCTATCGTCCCCGACTCCGTTAGCTTCATTCACTTCGTGGAAACAGTTTTCGATGGTCGAGAAGCAGCCCATGTTCGCACGCCGGATCGAGATGGTTCGATCATCCATGCGGAAGTTATGGTTGGAGATGCCACCATCATGCTGTGTGATCGAAAGCAGAATTGGCCGTTCACGCCAGCCCTCCTGCAGATCTACGTTCCTGACGCCCAGGCGTGCCTTGATAGGGCTGTAAAGGAAGGAGGCCGCGTCGTCACTCCAATTAGTGACTTCTACGGTGGCTATCGTCTCGCAAGACTTCTTGATCCGTGGCAAAACCTGTGGTGGCTCTACGAGCCGACGGCTCAACCGCTGAGCCAGGACGAGCGCGACAGTGACACTGAGTGGCACGATAACAAGCCGAGTACCGTCTACAGCACTCTCATGGAGACTATGTGCTCTCTGGGTGAACGATAAGCAAGTCAACACCCGCCTGGATTCGTGATGGATGCGGTAGATCTACATCACTGGCACGGAAGGAATAACGCGCCACGATCCCGCAAACCGCCCTGCTGTCCGGCTGGTTCGCTAGGGTAGTGGGAGTGAAATCTAGGAAGGCAGAGGCGCAACCGGTGGCGGAAGCACAGCCGGTGAATCAGGCACCCGCCCAGCTCGACGCGCAGGTTGTCGCCCAGTGGGCGCGGCATTCCGCCAGCCAGTTGCGCGAGAACTGCCAGGCCATCAACGCCCTCAATGTCTTCCCGATCCCGGATTCCGATACCGGCTCCAACATGGCCCACACCATGGCCACCGCCGTCGCGGCCGTCGATGCGCTGCCGGAGGGCGCAACCCTTTCCGAAGTCACCATCGCCCTGGCCACCGGCGCCGTCCGCGGCGCCCGCGGCAACTCCGGCCTGGTGCTCAGCCAGGTGATGCGCGCCCTCGCCGAAAGCGCCTCCAAGGGGCACATCGACGGCGCCGCCGTGGCCGACACTTTGTCGCAGTCGGTGGGCTTCGTCCGCGCGGCGATTTCCTCGCCTGTCGAGGGCACAGTCATCACCGTCCTCGATGCCGCCGCAGCCGCCGCCCACAACGGTGATCCGCAGCTTTCCGCCGTCGCTTCCCGCGCGCTGCACGCCGCCGAGCAGGCCCTGGCCGATACCCCCAACCAGTTGCCCGTCCTCGCCGAAGCGGGTGTTGTCGACGCGGGCGGCCAAGGCCTCGTGGTGATCCTGCAGGCCCTGGTCGATGTGCTGGACGGTGCTGGTTTTACTGATGACGCCCCCACGCCCGACCACGACCGAACCCAGCAAGAAGTCGAAGTGATGTTCTTCTTCGAGGGGAACCTGGATGCCCTGCGGGGGTTGCTGGAGGCCCACGGCAACTCCGTGATCGTGGGGCCGCTGGCCCCGGAGGCCGGCACCGCGCACGTGCACACCGACCAGGCCGGCCCGGTGATCCAAAAAGCCTTCGAACTGGGCACCGTCACCGATCTGCGCATCGAAGTTCTGCCCGCCGACGGGGAAGCCAGCCACCCCGGAATCCAGGGCGCGCCCGCCCCGACGACCAGCCAACCTAAGGCGGAAAACCACGGGCCTTTCATCGTGGCGCTCACGCCCACCGGCGGAGTCGCCCAGTTGTTTGAGGCCGCTGGTGCTGTGGCTGTGGCGTCACCAAACAACAAAACCTTGGGCGAAGCAATGCGGAACCTGGGCAGCGGACCGGTCGCCGTGCTGACCAACGGGCAGGACATGTCGGTGCTGCGCGGGCTGGATGGCGCGCGCGAGATCGACATCATCGACACAAAATCGCTGGTCGGCGGCCTAGCGGCGCTGGCGGTGAACGATCCCGGGGTGGACTGGGACGACAATGTCGAAGAGATGATAGACGCAGTAGACGCGCAGCGCTACGCTACCTGCCCGCCAGAAGGCATGGTCGATACGCTGAGCTCCATGCTGGCCGACGGCGGCGAGCTAGTCACTCTACTGTGGAGTGCCCCGGCAACCGATCAGGCGACCATCGACGGGCTCAAGGCCACGTTCGCGGAGCTCTACCCGGACGTGCAGATCGACGATCACCGCATCGAACTACAAGGCAACGACTATGACCCGCGCCTGGTGCAGATCGGAGTGGAATAGCCCATGTTGGGGTGGCAGGACCCGCGCCCGCTATCGGTAGCGATCTCCAACGACCGCGCCAAACGGCTGGCGGATAAACCCGGGATCAAGACGATCGCGGATGCGGTGTTGAACTTCCCAACAACCTACGCGCGGCTCGGCTCGCCGCAGAGTCTGGACGAGCTGCGCGTGGGGGAGAAGTACACGTGCGCCGGAGAAATCCTCCATGCCACTGAGCGGGAGAACCTCTCCGGGCGCGGTCCGCGGAAGTTCCTTTCCTTCACTTTCACCGACGGCGTGCGGAACTTCCGCTCCGCACTGTTCGGGAACGTGGCCTACCACCGGCAGCGCATCAAGAAGGGCTCGATGATGCTGCTGCACGGCAAGCTATCCGAGTTCAACGGCCAGTGGGAGCTCAAAAACCCCAGCTACGTATCCATCCTGCCCGCCCTGGATGCGGAGTTCGGGATGTTCGGGCCGCTGAAGACCATCGTGGACGTCATGGGGTCGGAGACCGCCGCGCAGGAACTGTTGGCCAAGCCGTGGATGGCGGGCTACAAGCGCCGCCCCGGCACCTCCACCGCGGAGATGTTGGGCGTGATGGACCACGTGCTGCGGGTAATGGACGAGCCCGGCGAGTTCCTGCCCCTGCCACGGCGCAACCCCGGCGCGCCCGCCTGGCCCGTCGACGGAAAGGGGCGGCCATTGATCAGCTTCGCCGACGCACTGCGGCACATTCACCAGCCCACCGAGGCCGGGCCCGAACCCGCCCGGCGCAGGCTGAAGTTCAACGAGGCGCTGGAGTTGCAGCTGGTCATGGCTCTGCGGCGTAGTGACGCCACGAAGCGCACCGGCGTGGCACTCGCGCCGGGGGAGAACGTGGGGAAGCTCATTGCGGGGCTGCCCTTCGACCTCAGCGCGGGACAGAAAATGGCGCTGGAGGACATCGGATCCCGGCTGGGTGGGACGACCCCGGCGAACCTGCTGCTGCATGGTGAGGTCGGCTCCGGCAAGACGATGGTCGCGCTGATCAGCATGCTGTGGGCCGTGGACTCCGGCTACCAGTGCGCATTTATCGCGCCGACGGAGATCCTGGCCGTGCAGCACGCCCGCAACCTAGTGAAGATGCTGGAAAACACCGACGTGCGGGTATCCGTGCTGGTTGGATCCCAGAAGCAGGCCGACAAGCAGCGCACGCTATTGGATCTGGTGTCGGGGCAGACCGACATCCTGGTGGGCACGCACGCGGTGATCCAGGACTCGGTGGAGTTCTATCGCCTGGGCATGGTCATCGTCGACGAACAGCACCGCTTCGGCGTGGAACAGCGCAACAAGCTGCGGGAATCCGCGCCGGTGGACGCGACCCCACACATGATGGTCATGACCGCCACCCCGATCCCGCGGTCGGTGGGAATGACAATGTTCGGCGACCTGACGCCCATCACGCTGGTCGGCAAACCCGGCGGACGCGGGGACATCGAAACGGTTGTAGTGCCCGCCGACAAATACCACTGGGTGCGGCGGGCCTGGCAACGCATGCGTGAGGAAATCGACGCTGGCGGGCAGGCCTACGTCGTCGCGCCCCGCATCGACGGCTACTCCGGCGTGGAACAATGGAGCGAGCGCATCGCCACGCAGGAACTCCCCGGCTGCAGCGTGGCCATGCTGCACGGCAAAATGGACGCCGCCGACAAGGACCGGGTGATGCAGGACTTCGCCGCCGGGAAGATCGACGTGCTGGTCGCCACCACCGTCATCGAGGTCGGCGTGGACGTGCCGAACGCCTCCATGATGATGATCCTGGAGGCCGAGAATTTTGGCTTCTCCCAACTCCACCAGTTGCGCGGGCGCATCGGCCGCGGGCGGCGGGATTCGCTGTGCCTGCTGCACACCACCGCCGCGCCGGATAGTCCCTCCTTCCACCGCCTGCAGGTGGTGGCCGACAGCAACGACGGATTCCGCCTGGCCGAGGAGGACCTGAAGATGCGCACCGAGGGAGACATCCTGGGCGAGGACCAGTCGGGGCGGTCGGCGCGAAGGGCGTCACTACTAGACCTCAGCACCGACGGCGAGATCATTGAATCGGCGCGCGACTATGCGGAGGCGCTGGTGGCCTACGATGAGCAGCTGGCGCGCTCGCTGGTGGTGGACATCGAGATTGACGACCAGGACTACATCGAAAAGAGCTAGCCGCCAAGAGCGAGACACTGCATTGCTAGACTCTGGGGCATGGAAATCTGTGCCCCATTCGCGGGAGTCGTGCACTTCCTCGTCGCCGACGGCGAACCCGTAGATACCGGCGACGCGCTATGCACGGTGGAATCGCTGAAGCTGGAAGCGCCCGTGCTCGCGCCGGGGCCCGGGGTGGTGCGCAGGACGAACTCTCAGGACTACGTGGACGTGCACGGCGGGGACGTGATGCTGCACGTAGAACCTCACCCGGTACAACAGTTAGGCAGGACCTAAAAACAATGACACGCATCATCTCCGGCACCGCCCGCGGCCGCAGCATCAAGGTCCCCAGCGAGGGCACGCGCCCCACGGCTGACCGCGCCCGCGAGGGACTGTTTTCCTCCCTGCAGGTCCGTTTCGGCTTCGTCGACGAGGTCGTGCTGGACCTCTTCGCCGGCTCGGGCGCCCTTGGACTGGAGGCCGCCAGCCGCGGGGCCAAGGAAGTCACGCTCGTCGATAACAGCGCCGCTGCGATCAAGGTGATCAAGGACAACGCGCGCGTCGTGCCTGAGGCGAAGGTGCAGGTCGTGGAGGCGAAGGCGTCATCCTTCCTGGCCGGAGCTCCGCGCAACCACTACACAATGGTTCTGGCCGACCCGCCCTACGAGCTCACCGACGAGGCTGTCGCTGAAATGGTGGAGGCGCTCATTCCTGTTCTTACTAGTGACGCCGTCGTGGTGATCGAACGCAATAGTGCCTCACCAGAGACCGCGTGGCCGGAGGGTTTCGAGCCGACCGGGCAGAAGCTAAAGAAGCGCACCTACGGCATCGCCCGCTTCGACATGGCGATCTGGCGGGGCGAAGGTTAGGTTGGTTGGCATGCGAGTAGTTTGCCCTGGATCTTTCGACCCCATCACGCTGGGACACCTGGATATCTTTACGCGCGCTGCGGCTAACTGGGAGGAGGTCGTGGTTCTGGTGACCTATAACCCGAACAAGAACGGCCTGTTCACCGCGGAAGAGCGTATCGAGCTGATCGAGAAATCCATTGCAGCCATTCCCGACGGGCCGAAGAACATCACGGTGGATACCTGGGACAAGCTGCTGGTGGACTACCTGAAGGAAAACGACATTCAGGCGATGGTCAAGGGGCTGCGCAGCTCCCTGGACTACGAATACGAGCTGCCGATGGCGCAGATGAACAAGCGCCTGTCGGGCGCGGAGACGTACTTCCTGCTGACCTCCCCGGAGTACGGGTACGTGTCCTCCACCCTGTGCAAGGAGGTAGCGAAGTACGGCGGGGACGTGTCCGGGTTGCTGCCGGAGCCGGTGGTTGAGGCGGTGGAGGAGAAGTTCCGCGGCTAACTCGCCCAAAGCCGTACCCAAAAGCCGTGTCTAAACCTGTAGTTGAGGTCAAGTGATGGCATGGTGGGAGCCATGTACAAAACATTCCAGGGTATGGATGACCTACAGCAAATGGTGGAGCAGGCCTATGGCGTGCCCATGACCTCCAACTGCATGGTTCCGCGGCGCGAGGTCCTAGACATTCTCGACGAAATGCGCAACGCAATTCCCATCGAAATGGACGATGCGCAGGACGTCCTCGACCACCGCGACGACATCGTTGCGGACGCGCAGGATCAGGCGGACGCCACCATCTCCAGCGCCAACTCTGAAGCCAATGCGATCGTGCAGGACGCACAGAACCGCGCCGACCAGATCCTCCAGGATGCCCAGGAACGCGCCACCAACACCGTCGCGCAGGCAGAGGATCAGGCCGACCGCCTGGTCAGCGATGCTCGCCGCGAATACGACCAGGTCACCGGTCGCGCCGCCGATGAGGCCGAGCGCCTGGTCAGTGAAGGTAACGCCAGCTACCAGCGCTCCGTCGACGAAGGCCTGGCAGAGCAGCGCCGCCTGGTCTCCGAGTCCGAGGTTGTGCGCAACGCAGAGGCCGAGGCCAAGCGCATCATCGAATCCGCCCACGCCGATTCCGACCGCCTACGCACCGAGTGCGACCGCTACGTCGATTCCACCCTGGCCGAGTTCGAAGACACCCTCACCACTACGCTGCGTACCGTCAACCGGGATCGCTCCGCACTGCGCAAGGGCGCTGGTGCTTCCGGCTACCAGAACGGCACCGCCGGCTACCAGAACGATTCCGACCCCCACGGTTACCGTCAGCAGCGATAACCGGGTAGAAAGAAGGGTATGAGTAACCCCTTCGTTCTTGCAGTCGGCGATATCCCTACTGGACTCAGCGAGCCGGTCGACGCCCAAGGGGCGTCCCCAGTACCGTGGGGCGGCAACATGCTGGGCGTAGCAGAGGGCGCGCCCGTCGAAGTTCATGGAACCCTGGCGAACTTGGGCGAGGCGATCATGGCCACCGTGCAGGTCAGCGGCGAGGCCACGGGCACCTGCTCGCGCTGCTTGCAGGATCTTTCCACCACCCTGGAATACTCCATCAGCGACGTGTTCGGCCTGACCCCGGACTTCATCACGGCCGAAGACAGCGCGGACGACGAAGCCGAGGAAGAACTCGACGAGCCGCTGCTGGTCCACGACAACGCCATCGACATCACCCAGCTGGTCATCAACGAAGCCGGGCTCAACGCCCCGTTCAGCCCCGTGTGCACCGACTTCGGCGCCGAGTGCCGCGAGGATACCCCGAGCCCGGACGGCATCAGCGAAGAGGCAGACGACGAGGACAAACCCGATCCGCGCTGGGCTGGCCTGGAAAAGTTCAAGAACCTCTAAAAAGGAAAGGCACCCTAAAACCACATGGCTCGTAAACGCCGACTGACCGGCGAGGCCGCCCTCAACGCCGCCTATGGCAAGTCCGACCACGCCCCGCTGCTGGAAGCCTGGGGCGTGGATCTGCCAGATGATCTGCTGCGCCTGGCACTGACCCACCGCTCCTTCGCCAACGAAAACGGCCATCTGCCGAACAACGAACGCCTGGAGTTCCTCGGCGATGCCGTCCTGGGCCTGGCCGTTGCAGAGCAGCTGTACCGCCAATTCCCGGAGCGTGCGGAATCCGATATCTCCAAGATGCGCTCCGGCGTGGTGAACATGTACGCCCTGGCCGGTGTTGCCCGTCGCCTGGGCATGGGGGAGTACATCCTGCTCGGCCGCGGCGAAATGCTGACCGGCGGCAAGGACAAGCACTCCATCCTGGCGGACTCTGTGGAGTCCATGCTCGGCGCGATCTACCTGCACCACGGCTTCGAAGTCGCCCGCGCCACAGTGCTGCGTATTTTCTCCGACATGATCACCGAGGCTCCCACGACTGGCCTGAACATGGACTGGAAGACCGTGCTGCTGGAGAAGCTCTCCGACATGAAGCTGCCCCTGCCCACCTACGAGGTGCGTGGCGAAGGCCCGGAGCACGACAAGACCTTCTTCGCCACCGTCACCATCGACGACCTGGTCGCCCACGGCGAAGGCCACACCAAGAAGGTCGCCGAGCACGCCGCCGCCAAGCAGGCCGTGCAAAAACTTAAAGAGCGTGCCTGAGCTACCCGAGGTTGAGGTTGTCCGCCGCGGCCTCGAAGAGCACCTCGTCGGCCGTCGCTTTACCGACGTCGAGGTCTGTCACCCGCGCGCCGTTCGCTCCGGCGACCCGGATGCGCTTGTCTCTTTTCTTTGTGACGCCACCGTCTCCGCCGTCAAACGCCGCGGAAAATTTTTGTGGCTGGATTTTGGCCAAGACCTCCTGCTGCAAGTGCACCTGGGCATGAGCGGCCAGATGCTCGTGGCCGACCCCGGCCAGGTGCAGTCCCCGCACGTGCGCATCCGGGCTGGCCTATCCGATGGGCGCGAGCTGTGCTTCGTGGATCAGCGAACCTTCGGCGAGTGGCGGCTGGAAAAAGCCGTGCCGGATCCGTGGGGAGTGGGGGCCGAGGGGGCGTCCAAAAAATTTTTACCCCACAACGTCCGCCACATCGCCGCCGATCCGCTAGAGCCCGCCTTCGATGCGCGGGAAGCGGTGGAGCGGATGAAGGCCAAGCGTGCGGCGGTGAAGACGGTGCTGCTGAACCAGGAGGTTGTCTCCGGTATCGGCAACATCTACGCCGATGAGGCGCTATTTCTGGCGGGCGTGCGGCCGCGGCGCAGTGCCGCTTTGCTGAGCAGGCCCACGCTGCACCGGATCGTGGACGCGGCGGCGGAAGTGATGGAACGCGCCCTGGAACAGGGCGGCACCAGCTTTGATTCGCTGTACGTCAACGTCAATGGAGCATCGGGCTATTTCTCGCGTTCCCTGAAGGTGTACGGGCGCGGCGGAGAGCCGTGCAAGAGGTGTGGGTCACTGATCAAGCGCATTGTGATCGGTGGCAGATCCACGCACTATTGTGCTCAGTGTCAAAGATAGCAATCGTTTCGGGTAAGTTTTTTCCCATGGAAATGATTGAAAATTTCGTTGCGAATACGCTGAACGAAAATATTTGGAAGATTATCCCCGTCTTCCTGCTCTCCGCCGGCGCCTACTTCGGCATCCGCACCCTGCTGGTGCAGCTACGCATGGTGCCGGACATGTTCCGCTCGGTAAAGGAACCCGCGGTCGGCAAGAGCGGCGAGAGCATCTCCGCATTCCAGGCCTTCAGCATCTCGGCTGCCTCGCGCGTGGGTACAGGCAACGTCGTGGGTGTGGCCATCGCCATCACGCTCGGCGGGCCGGGCGCAGTGTTCTGGATGTGGATGGTCGCCCTCGTCGGTGGCGCGACTGCCTTCGTGGAGGCCACGCTGGCCCAGCTGTGGAAGTCCCGCGACAAGGACGGCTACGTGGGAGGCCCGGCCTACTACATGACGAAGGGCTTGGGCGCGAAGCCGCTGGCACTGGTCTTCGGCATCGCCATCACCATCACCTATGGCTTTGTGTACAACGCGGTGCAGACCAACTCCATCGCGGAGGCCGCGGGTTCGTCCCTGCACGCCCTGAACTCCAACATCGCACCCGATGCCGCATGGCTAAAGGTTGGCGTTGGCCTGCTGGTGGCACTGCTGACCGCCCTGGTGATCTTTGGTGGCGTGAAGCGTATCGCTAACGCAACCCAGGTGATCGTGCCCCTCATGGCCACCGCCTACATCCTGCTGGGCGTGCTGGTTCTGGCAATCAACATCAGCGAGGTGCCAGCTATGTTCGGCACTATCGTGGAGCACGCCCTGGGTATCAAGGAGATCGCCGGTGCTACCCTGGGCGCGGCGTTCATGAACGGTATGCGCCGCGGTCTGTTCTCCAACGAGGCCGGCCAGGGCTCCGCCCCGAACGCAGCCGCCACCGCGGCGGTATCCCACCCGGTCAAGCAGGGCCTGGTGCAGACCCTGGGCGTTTACTTCGACACGCTGGTGGTTTGTTCCATCACCGCCTTCATCATCCTGCTGTCCAACCCGGCCTACGGCGAGGGCGTGCAGACCGCCAACCTGACCCAGAGCGCGCTATCCGCTCAGGTGGGCGAGTGGGGTACCCACTTCATCACGATCATCCTGTTCTTCCTGGCGTTCTCCTCCGTGCTGGGCAACTACTACCTTGCACAGGCGAACGTGGAGTACTTCACCAAGTCCAAGACCAAGCTGAACATCTTCCGCGTGCTCGTGGTGCTCTGCGTGTTCGGCGGCGCCATCGGCACCGTCCCGCTGGTCTGGTCCCTGGCCGACACCTTCGCCGCCTCGATGGTTCTGATCAACCTTTGCGCCATCGTCCCGCTGGGTGGCGTGGCTATCAAGCTGCTGCGCGACTTCTCCCAGCAGAAGGCCGCGGGCGTGGATCCGATCTTCCACCGCGACAGTCTGCCGGAGTTGAAGAACGTCGAGTGCTGGGACGGCACGGATCCGGAGTGCCAGCGCCGCGAGCTCCACAACGGGGCTACCAGCTAGTTACGGATGGAACTGCCCGCACTAACCAAGAAGATCGGCGCATTCACACTCGTGGGCGTGGTGGGGGCGTGCTTTGACTTCGGGACGAGGACGTTGCTGCTCAACCTCGGAGTCATCGGCTTCGTCGCTCGTGCCTGCAGCTACATTGTGGGCAGTACCGTTGCCTATTACCTCAACAGCTTCTTTACGTTCCAGGGGGATCGTTCGAACGCTGAGAAGGCTCGCGCTGCGGTGGTCTACACCATCTGCTTTCTAGCGGCGGTTCTTGTCGACGCCCTCATGCGCCTCTCGGCAACAGAGATGCCTCACATATTGTTCTGGTCGTGGTTCGTTTCCCAGGCGGTCGCCACGGTTTTGAACTTTGTCCTACAAAACACCTGGGTGTTTAGAGCACAGAGCGCTGCCTAGCTACTGAGCGCTGTAGCGCTTTGATAGCATCAGGCAATGCACTTAAAGTCGTTGACGCTCAAAGGATTCAAGTCCTTCGCGTCCGCGACGACCCTGAAATTAGAGCCGGGCATCTGTGCAGTGGTGGGGCCGAACGGTTCCGGAAAATCCAACGTCGTGGATGCCCTGGCCTGGGTCATGGGGGAGCAGGGCGCTAAGACCCTGCGCGGCGGGAAGATGGAAGACGTCATCTTCGCCGGAACGGGGGACCGCAAGCCACTGGGGCGCGCGGAAGTCACTCTGACCATCGACAATTCCGATGGCAAGCTGCCCATCGAATACTCCGAGGTTTCCATCACCCGCCGCATGTTCCGCGACGGTGCCTCGGAATACGAGATCAACGGCGCCAAGGCCCGCCTGATGGACATCCAGGAGCTGCTGAGCGACTCCGGCATCGGCCGCGAAATGCACGTGATCGTCGGACAAGGCCGACTATCGCAGATCCTGGAATCCCGCCCCGAGGAGCGTCGCGCCTTCATCGAGGAGGCCGCTGGTGTGCTGAAGCATCGGCGTCGAAAAGAAAAGGCGCAACGCAAGCTGGTCAACATGCAGGCCAACCTCGACCGCCTGCACGACCTGACCGACGAGCTGCACAAACAGCTCGGGCCGTTGGCGCGCCAGGCAGAGGCCGCGCAGAAGGCCTCCGCCGTGCAGGCCACCATCCGCAGCACGCGCGTGCAGCTGGCCGCGCACAAGGTTAAGCAGCTATCCGAGGAGCTCAGCGATTCCACGCGGCGCAGTGAGATGCTGGCCGAACAGCGCGCCGAACTGCAGGCGGAGCTGGAGGAACACAGCGAGACCCTGGCCGTGACCGAGGAAGAACTGCGCACCGCCTTGGAGGAAGCCGAGGCGGCGAAGAACCTTTGGTACCGGCTGTCCGCGGTGCAGGAGAAGAACTCCGCCACCTTGCGCATCGCCAGCGACCGTGCGGAGCAGGCGCAGGTCGCCGAATGGTCCGGCCCCGACCCACAGGAGCTGCTGGAACGCGCCGAGCGCGCCGCCGAGGAGCAGGCCGAGCTGGAAGAAAACGTGGAGATCGCCGCGGACAAGCTGGAGACGATCGCCGAGCAGGTCGCCGAGGCCGAGGAGGCCGCCCACGCCGCCGAACAGGAACACTTCGCCCAGGTCCGTGCTATTGCCGACCGGCGCGAGGGCGTGGTGCGCCTGCTGGCCCAGCACGAGGCTGCCGCCACCCAGCGCGACAACGCCGCCGCGGAGGTCGAGCGCCTGCAGGACAACGCCGCCGAGCAACAGGAAACCCTCGACGGCCTGCTGGAGGACATCACCGAGGCAGAGGAAGCCTTGCGCGAGACCGAAGCCTCCGGCAGTGACCTGGAGGAAACCCGCGCCCAGGCCGACCGCGAGGCCGCAGGCGCGGAGGAGCGCGCCGAACAGTTGCGCGCCGAACAGCTGCAGCTGGAGCGCGACATAGCCACCGCCGAGGCCACGATTGCCGCCTGGCAGGACCGGCTGACCCCCACCGACGGCGCTGCGGTGGTCGTCCGCGCCGCCGACAAGGCGGGCATTGCCACCCGCCGCCTGGCCGAGCAGCTGCACATTCACGACGGATGGGGTGCCGCCGCGGCCGCCGTTTTAGGCGATGCGGCAAGCTCGGGAATTGTTGCCCCTCTTTCGGACGCCCTCATCTCCGCCCTCACCGATGCCCGCGAAGGCCGGGCGGTGCTGCTGGACCCGACGGCTCCGGAAGGGGACGCCAGCGCGACGTTCCGCCTGGATACCGACGTCTCCGCAGGCAATTGGCTGCTGGATCTGATGGACGTCCCCGCCGACCTGCTGCGCCCCCTGACCGCCCTGCTGGTGGACGTTGTGGCGGTGGATAGTGCGGCGGAAGCCAGGAAGGTCGTGGCCGCGGACCCGCGCCTGCGCGCGGTGACGAAGGACGGCTCCGTCTACGGCGCCGGGTGGGTTGCCAGTGGATCCGGCGGGACCACCCCTGTCGAGTTGGCGGATAGGATCGCGGCGGAAACAGAGGGCGTCACAAAGAAAAAGAAGGAACTAGGCGACCTGCAGGCCGCACTGTCCGGTGCGCTCGACGCGGCCAGCGACCTACGTACCGCGGCGGCTGCGGCGCGCGCAGCGGAGCAGGAACAACGGGCCCTGCGCGACGCGGCAGCCAAGCGCCTGGGCGCGCTGCAAAAGCAGGGCGACGCGGCACAGAGGCAACTAGAGCGCAGTACCGCCGAACAGCAATCGGCCGAGCAGCGCTTGGCGAAGGCCACCGAGGAACTCGACGAGCTAGCCGACCGCGTGGCGCGCGTGGACGACGAGGACCACACGACCGAGCCCTCCTCGGCCGAGCGCGATGCCGCAGCGCTGCACCTGTCCCAGGTCAAGGCCATGGAAATGGAAGCCCGCCTGGCGCAGCGCACCGCGGAGGAACGCGCGCAATCCACCCGCGGCAAGGCCGAGAACCTACGCCGCCAGGCCCGGGCGGAAGAAGCCGCGCGCAAACACCACCAGCAGCAACAGGCCCGTCGCGCCGCTGCCCGGGAAATGGCGACCTGCGTGCGCGAACAATCCCAGAGAATCGCCGACCGCATCGCCGACGCGCTGGCCACCGCCGAAGCCAACCGCTCGCAGACCGAGCATGCACACAAGCAGTGGCAGACCACGATGGCGCAGCAGCGTGACAAGGTCTCCGCCCTGACCGCGCAGCTGGGGCGCATGAACGACAACGCACACACCGCCGAGCTGGCGCGCACCCAGGCGCAGGTGAAGATCGAGCAAGCCGTGGCCGGGGCGATGGAGCAGCTGGGGCTCACCGCCGAACAGCTGCTAGCCGAGGAGCTGCCGGAGGACTTCGACGCAGCCGCCACCAAGGCCGAGCTGAAGAAGGCCGAGAAGGCACTGAACTCGCTGGGCAAGGTCAACCCGCTGGCGCTGGAGGAGTTCAAGGCGCTAGAGGAACGCTACAACTTCCTGGCCCAGCAGCTGGACGATGTGGAGCGGGCGCGCAATGACTTGCACGA
This sequence comes from Corynebacterium sp. LK28, assembly GCF_014335105.1. NCBI lineage: Bacteria > Bacillati > Actinomycetota > Actinomycetes > Mycobacteriales > Corynebacteriaceae > Corynebacterium > Corynebacterium sp. LK28. The sequence goes on from NZ_PDGZ01000013.1 coordinate 34,130, forward strand.
GGTCATCGCCGACGTGGATGCCACGATTCTGCAGCTGTTCACCGAGGCATGGGAGGACGTCGAGGTCGCCTTCCCGCACGTCTTTAGCACCCTGTTCCCGGGTGGCGCGGGCCGATTGGTGCTGACCGACCCGGACGACATGCTGACCACCGGCATCGAGGTCGAAGCCCGCCCGCCGGGCAAGAAGGTCAAGCGCCTGTCGCTGCTGTCGGGTGGCGAGAAGTCCCTGACCGCCCTGGCGATGCTGGTGGCGATCTTCAAGGCCCGCCCGAGCCCGTTCTACGTGATGGACGAGGTCGAGGCCGCGCTGGACGACGTGAACCTGCGGCGCCTGATCGCCCTGTTCGAGGAACTGCGGAAGGATTCGCAGCTGATTGTGATTACCCACCAGAAACCCACCATGGATGTGGCCAACGTGCTGTACGGCGTGACCATGCGCGGCGACGGTGTGACCAGGGTTATTTCGCAGAGGATGGCTCCCGAGAAGACCGCCTGAACGGTGGCGTAGGATGGTCGCGTGAGTTCTAGCGAGAAGAGTCCAGCCAGCGCAACAGCTAACACCAGCCCGATCTCTGATCTGCAGGATTCCCTCCTGCCGTGGGCATCGACGACGGAGGCGACCCTTGCCGGGAAGTTGGCGGACGTCGAGCTCTTCGTGGAGCTGGATATCGACGGCGACGAGCTAGAGCGCCTTACCCGCTTCTTCGGCACCTTTATCGCCCGCCAGGTCGCCGCTGGATCCACCGAAAAGGCCCTGCTAGAGGCCTGCCCAGCGCTGACGATCGCCACTCTGCTGTCCCGCGCCGCGCGGTTCAATGAGGTCTCGGAACTGCCAGCGGAGTACTGGTACGGCCTTGGTTTGGAGCCGACGCCCACACGTACCCAACTGATCGAGGGGCGGTTCGCGGAGCTACTGTCCGCCGCTGGGCTGGATCCCATGGACGGCGTATCCGGCGGGCCGGATGGGGAGCTCGGGCGCCTGTTCGCCCACGTGGGCATCGCCTCGGACTGGGTGCCGGAGCTAATCGAGCTGGTGGATAGGCACCGCCAGCAGGGCGCGGATGCCGCGACGGAGATAGACTCTTCCGAGATTGCCGCCGAGATCGCCCGCGGCATCGTCGCCGAGCTGGCCGACGAGCCCCGGCAGGTGGGGCCATTGTGCGCCACGCTGCCGGACACCGCGGCGAAGCTGATTGCCCCGATCGTGGAGATCGTCACCCACGCCGCGGCACACCCGGAATCCTGGGAGTACACCCTTCCGCCGGTGGAGCTGCCAGCACTCATCCTCGAGGATGTGATCGAAGAGCTGCGTGAGAGGCCGGTGGGAACGGAAGATCGGCGTCACAGCGTAGGCGTGGCGCACCGCGAGGACCAGCCGCGCCTGCAGCTAGACACGCTGCGACAGCGCGTGGTTCTGCGCCTGCCCGCCCAGCCCCTAGAGGTCGACGGGAAGCTACACACCGAGGTGCGCTGGCGGGTCGACTTCGACGGCGCGCCCGCGGCCTTCCGCACGATGCACGCCGACAACGCGGGGCGGGCCGTATCGGAGATCCTGGACATCCCGGTGCGCCAGCCACTGCGCAAGGTCAGCGTGCGCAACGCCAACGACGGGCAGCACTGGCAGCTGCCACTGGTGGATAACGATGATCCGGTGCTGGTGTTCACCATCCGCGGGGCCGATCTGACCGGCCGAGTTTCCCTGCACCACCAGCAGGTCTACGTTGTCGTTCCCGCCGAAACCACCGCCGTGGATCCGGTGACCGGCACGGAAATTCCGGTACTGGAAGAACAGCCGATGAAGAGCTGGAACGGGTGGGTAATCCGACTGCTGGACCTCAGCGAATCCCTGAGCCTGCACATCGCCAAGCCCGGCGAGCACAGCCCGTCCATGGTCGGCGTGCGCGCGGTGGACCCGCGCCAGCGCGTGCAGTTCGTCGAGCCCGACGACGTAGTTGGAGGCGTGGAAACGACTAGTGGCAAGGTGATCCACTGCGAAAGCCTGCAGGTGGAGTTCCCGCCGACGATCTCCGGCGCGGCGGAGACCTGGTACCTGTCCGTCTCCTCCTACGCCGGGCCCGGCGAAACGGGCGAGGAAGTCTCGGACGAGGAACCGCTGGAGGTTCCGGCTGAGGGTGGCCTGTTCGACGTTTTCGACCCCGAGGCCTGGGAAAGCCCCTGGGTAGGCGAGTACCTGGTGCGCCTGCGCGGCCCCCGCAACGAATCTTTCCGCCACGAATACGCGCTGGTGGAAGGCCTTTCCCTGGAGATGGACTTCAGCGGCCCCAGCGCTCAGACGCGCCTGCCGATGGCCGGCGGCCTGAGCCCTGTCACGGTGCGCCTGCTGCCGGGGGACAAGCCTTTCGAGAAGATCCCTCCGCAGAAGCTCGGCCCCACCGATCGCTTCACGACGACAATCGTGGAGACCGACGCGGGCGATGCGCTGCCCGTCATCGTGAAGCCCTCGCGCCTGCGCTATCAGCTGACGATGCAGGGCGAGGATCCGATGTGGCGCACCGACCCCATTGAGGTCTCCGCCCGTTCCATCGACACGCAAACCCGTTTCCGCGTGCGCCCTGGCTTCCGCCCCGGCATGGGCTCGAAGGCAGAGAACCGCGCGCTGATGGGGGACGCCCGCGTGGTGATCCGCAACCACCACGGCTCGCCCGTGCGCACCCTGAAGCTGCAGACAATCGACGAGGTCACCTGGTTCGTGGACCTGGCCGAGGCCGAGGCCTCCCTGGCGACCCTGACCTCCGGCTCCATCGAGCTGGAGTTCGTCGAGGATCGCCGCGTGAGCGTGCGCCTGGCCCGCATCGTGCCGAGCTTCGATTACTCCGCCACGGTCGACGGGGCGGCACTTTCCATCACTAGCGACGCGCCGGATGTTCCGGTGAACTTCGGGGCTCCCGGTGCGGGTGCGTGGGTCTGGCCGAACACCGCCCCCTGGCAGCCGGCGACCTTCGTCGAGTTGGCAGCTGCCCCCGCGGGAGCAGAAGGCGGGGCCATCGCACAAGGTACCCTGCCCGCCGAGCTGGTGGGCGCCGGCCCGCTGAGCGTGCAGCTGTTCGGCCGGGATCGCTTCAACTACCTCCGCGCCCCCGTAGCGGCGGGCCAGCACAGTGCGGTCGCAGAGGCCACCGGCTACTTCGGAGCCCACAGTGAAGGCGCGGACGAGGATCCGTGGGCGAAGCTCTCCGCATTCCTGGCGGGAGAGTCCACGGAACTGCCCAGCGACACGGCCACACTGTCTACCCTGTGGGACGTGCGGGCAGGCTGGCTTCGCGGACGCTTCGACGTGCTGGATAACCTGCGCACGGCGCTGACCAAAAACCCGCGCGAATCCGTGCACGCCATGTCCCAGTCCCTGGTTCCGGCGGCGGACCGACCCGCGCAATTCATCCTGTCCGGGCTGGTGCATTCCACCCTGGTGGGTGCGGAAGCCGAACGATCGAACACGCCCTGGATCGCAGCCCTCGAGATCCTGGGGGACCTGTCGCTGGTGGACCCGGAGGGGGCGTCAGAACTAGAAGCGCAAGAAGCACAGACCCAAGAAGCGAAGGCGAAGGACAAGCGCCTGCGCCAGGAACTCAAGCAAGTCGCCGGGCAAGCGGTCGTGCAGACGCTGGACACGGGGCGCGATGTCTCGCTGGATACTGCCTGCATCGACAACACCACCGTGCAGATCGCACACATGGACGCGGCACAGCAGCAGGCCGTGCTGGACATGTTCTTCGGCAAGGCGGGCGTGGTACCGGGCGCGCTGAGCGACGAAAACAGCCGCCTGATCGCGGTGTTCGAAACGTTTAACAAGCGGCAGGAACTGTCCGCGCTGCTGGGCGACCCGGAACTGATGAAGACCGCCGTCACGCTGCTGCGGAAGGTTAAGTCCGCCAACCGCCAGCTGTACCTGTCGGCGCGCGTGCGCTTCGACAAGCTGGAGGGCGTGGATACGGATACCCCGGAGAACCGCTGGGCGCTGGCGCCCGTCGTCTCCATGGTCTTCGCGCTAGCCACCCGCATGTACGCGCACAAGAAGATGTCCAGCCTGGGCAAACTGCTGGATGCCTACCCGGGGTGGGCGGCCATGGCGCGCCTAGTGCCGGATCTGGTGACGGGCGACATTGTGATGGCAGATGCGATGGTGCGCGGCGTGTTCGGCCCGACTGTGTAACCCAGCGTGCATAATTCATTGGGTGAATGTTGATCGCAGAAACCTACCAAAGCTGCGGACCCGCGCAGGGGGCCGCGCCGCGAAAGACCCGCTAGCGACACAGGCGTTCTTCCCCCGCTTCATTGGCACCATCCTGTGCGCCTATGCGCTGATGGCACTGGTGCTCAGCATCTCCAGCGCCGCCCGCGTGCATGTCCGACAGATGCTGGTGGTGATGGATAACGTCTTCCTGCCAGTGCCTGTGCCCTCGGTGGCGTGGTCGGCGGCGCTGCTAGTGCTGGGAGTGGGGCTGTACAAAGCGAAGCGCGCCGCCTGGGTCGTGGCCGTGGCAGCGCTGCTGATCCTCAACGTCAGCAACGTGCTACTTCTTTGCCTGCCGCAGTACTTCGACCCGGTCCCGCAGTGGGCACACTCCCTGTTTGTAACGGGTATGGGAGTGCAGTTCCTGCTGCTGCTGTTGATGCTCAGGCAACGCAGGGATTTCTTCACCCACACCGTCAAGGGCGCAATCCTCGGCGCATTCCTAACGTGGCTGGTTGGCACCGTCGTGGTGTTCCTCATCGCGCTGGTGCTGGTTAACGTGTTCCACGGGAACCTATCCGCCGAAACGCGCACGCTGTGGTCGTTGAACCACTCCGCCGGGTTCTCCCTGTTTAACCACGCCCACGTCGCCGGCACACCGCCGAAGGTCGTCAGCTTCCTGGTATCGGCCCTGGCCGCGGTCGTGCTGTTGCTGGCGGGGCTGTTTCTGCTCCGCTCGCACCGCGACGAATACGGTATCGGCCCGGAGGACGAGGCAGCACTGCGAGCCCTCATCCGCCGCTTCAACACCAACGACTCCCTGGCATACTTCGCCACCCGGCGCGACAAGTCCGTCGTCTATGAACCGAAGGGTCGGGCAGCGGTGACTTATCGCATCGAAGCCGGCGTGTGCTTGGCGTCAGCCGACCCGATTGGCGATCCGAGGTACTGGGATCAGGCAATCTCCGCCTGGCTGGACCGTGCGCGCTCGTTTGGATGGGTTCCGGCTGTGATGGGGGCGTCCGAACCAGCGACCAGAGCGTACGAACGGCATGGGCTGAGCTCGATCCACCTGGGGGACGAGGCCGTCATCGACACGCAGAATTTCCGCCTCTCTGAGCTGCGCGAGGTGCGCCAGGCCCGCGCGCACGCACAGAAGGCGGGTGTGCGCGTAAGGATCCGCCGCCACGGCGAACTCAGCGCCGAAGAGATGCAGCGGGTCGAGGCACTGGCCGACCAGTGGCGCGATACGACCGACGAACGCGGCTTTTCCATGGCCCTGGGCAGACTCGGCGACCCGCAGGACAAAGACTGCCTGCTGGCCGAAGCGCTGGTGGGGGAGGAAACGGTGGCGGTCCTGTCGTTTATCCCCTGGGGGCTCAGCGGCGCGTCGCTGGACCTGATGCGCCGCAGTCCCAGCGCCCCGAATGGCACGGTCGAAACGATGATCGTGGCGCTGTGTACCGAGGCGAAGCTGCAGAAGCTATCGCTAAACTTCGCCGTGTTCCGCGAGCTCTTCGCCAGCGAGGATGCCGTGGCCGTCGGACCGGTGCGGAGGCAAGCGCGCCGGGTTTTGACGTACCTGTCCAAGTGGTGGCAGATGGAGACCCTCTATAGGTCGAACCAGAAATACAAGCCCGTGTGGATTCCGCGCTATGTCTGCTACCCGGATTCGCTGTCGATGGCGCGAGTCGGGTTGGCCTCCGGCATTGCGGAGGGCTTCGTGCCGACCATGGGCAGCCTGTTCAACCGCAGCGGCAGCGAAGAGCACCGCGGCTACACATCCACAGCCACCAGCCAGCCCGAGGCAGCCCAAGCGCTGAACTACGTGGAGCAGGTGACGGATGCGAATAAGCAGACCGCCAGCGAGCAAACGGCCGTGCGCATCAAGAAGGCCATGGCGCTGCGGGAAGCTGGGGCGGAGCCCTGGCCCGTTGCTGACCCTATCGCTGGCTCTGGTGCCGTTGCGGTTGTGCGGTGCGCGGAGGTTGCCGAAGGTCAAGGCAATGGTAGTGACGCCCACCGTGGCGGTCCGCTGCGCGTATCCGGCCGGATCGTGGCCAAACGCGACTTTGGTGGGGTGATTTTCTTTGAACTGCGGGATGCCTCGGGCACCTGCCAGATCCTGGTCGAGGTCCCGGGGGAGCAGTTGGCCTGGAAGATCCGCGCGCTCGACTTGGGTGACCTGGTGGCGGCGACGGGTGTGCGCGGGGAATCCCGTACCGGCGAGCCTTCGCTTCTGGTGGAGGACATCACGGTGGAGGCGAAGGATCTACACCCATTGCAGTGCCGCGGTGCTGGCATCGGGGAGGTCAACCAGCGCCTGCGTGCCCGGTCGGTGGTGAACGCGGCGATCCGCAGCACCCTGGACGGGTTGGGATACATGGAGGTTGAGACCCCGATTTTGCAGCGCGTGCACGGTGGTGCGAACGCGCGGCCGTTCAAGACCCGCAGCAATGCGGCCAACCAGGACCTGTACCTGCGCATCGCGCCGGAGCTGTACCTGAAGCGCCTGCTGACCCAGGGGGCGGAGAAGGTCTACGAGCTGGGGCGAGTGTTCCGCAACGAGGGTGTGGATGCCACCCACAACCCGGAGTTCACCACGGTGGAGGCCTATGCGGCGCACGGCGATTACGAATCCATGCGATTAGTCGCCCAGAAGATCATCCAGGCCGCCGCCACGGCCTATTACGGCGAGCCAGTGGTGATGGACCCGGAGGGCCAGCTGGTCAGCATCGCGGAGGACTTCCCGGTGAAGACCGTTTACGGCGCCATTAGCGAGCGTCTGGGGCAGACCATCACGCCCGAGACGGACTTCGAACAGCTGCTGGCCCTGTGCACCGACCGTGACATTGCGGTGCAGCCGGGCTGGGATGCCGGCGAAGTGGTGCAGGAAATGTATGAGCATTTGGTGGAGTGCACCACCACCACGCCGACGTTCTATACGGACTTCCCGACTAGCGTGTCGCCCCTGACCCGCCAGCACCGCAGCCAGCCCGGTGTGGCCGAGCGTTGGGATCTGGTGGCCTGGGGCGTGGAGCTGGGAACGGCCTACTCGGAGCTCACCGACCCGCTGGAGCAGCGCGACCGCCTCGAGGCGCAGTCGTTGAAGGCCGCTGGCGGCGACCCGGAGGCGATGGAGGTCGACGAGGCTTTCCTGCGCGCCCTCGAAAACGGCATGCCGCCGACCGGCGGCTTGGGCTTGGGCGTGGACCGGCTGATCATGCTCCTCACGGGCCGATCGATCCGCGAGGTCCTTAGCTTTCCAGCCCACCCCGGCGGACAATGAACGGGAAGGCCAGGTTCAGCCCTCCGCGCCAGGTCTTAAAATTGTGCGCGCCGGATATCTCGTGGTAGCTGGCCTGCATCTTCGCGGCGACGGCCAGCGGCTGCAGGTGCTTGAGGGCCGCCTTGGCAGAGCTATCGTCCCGGCCGGCGATAAACATGCCCGCGGTCCGCGGGTAGGTCCGCTTCTTCAGCAGATCTTCGGGGTTCTGAGCCTTGAACTTGTCCTCGGAACCGCCAAAGAAGTTCTGCACTGTGGATTCGTGGCTGGTGCCGTCGTCGGGGGTGCGTTCGCCAGAGATGTTGACGAAGCTGCCGTAGCTGTCGGGGTGGTTGGTGATCACCTGGAAGGCACACGTGCCGCCGTAGGAAAGCCCGCCGATCGTCCACGTGTGCTGATCCGGGTTGGGGGACAGGTGCTGTTGCACCCAGCGGGGCAGGTCGACCGTGAGAAAGGTCTGCACCTTTCCCTTGTTGGAGTCTGTACACACTGGGTTTTCCCAGGTACCGCCCGTCGCGTCTGCGGAGATGATGATTGGGGCTACACCACCGTGCTGTTGTTGGTACCGGCGAGCGATCTCGGTAGCTTGTCCCGAATCGAACCACTGGTCGGGATCGCCCGGGATGCCTGCGAGCAGCACCAACACCGGCAGCTGGGGGCGCGGCGAGCTAAACCATGCCGGTGGCAGGTAGACCCGCAGATCCCGCGCATGGAATCCCGATTCCTTCTTCGGTGCGGAGACGTTGAGCATGCTGCCTTCTGTAGGCAAATCGGGGTGCTTGGTTCCTCGCCACTGCTTCAACGGTACGGCCGGTGCTTTCGGTAGCTCGTCCACGCTGTGGAAGGTGCGCAGTTCCACGGGGTCTACCTCGCCGACGTCTTGGTATAGCTCGTAGGACTGGTTCGCCGCCGCCACTGCGCCCACGGCAAGTAGCGCTACTAGCAGGATCGTCCAGGATTTTTTTATTGATGCCCCCACGCACCAACCCGCCATGTTTGCAGCGAGGATCAGCGCGCTTGCACCCAGCAGTAGACGGAAACCGATTTCCGACCAGGGAGTGGTGGTGCCCAACATCAAGACTGCGAGCCCGGCGCCGGTGAGCACGACAGTGACGGCGAGGGACCACAGGACTGCGCGCCATCGGCGCCCCGGGGGATCTGAGGGGAGGGCGAAGAAGAGTGCGGAGAGAACCGCCAGAATCACAGCCCAGGTGACAACCTCTGGCCATGTACCCGTGAGGGGAATTTCGCGAATGAACTCGATCACGAAGGCTTATCTTATGCCGGTCGAAGTGAAACTTGGTACACGTCAGTGCTGAGCACGACATTATGTGCAAAGTTCTGATTCACTGGAGGTCATGAATAGTGTTTTGATGTGGGTCCTCATTGGACTATTGATTCTGGCCATCATCGTGGCGCTGCTGGTTGTCCTAGGTTTGCGCCGGAAGAAGGCCAAGCAGATCTCCTTCGAGAAGAAGGAAGAGATTGAGCAGAAGAAGCCCAGTAGTGGCGATTATCAGGCGCAGGGTGGATTCAATTTCACCGCCGGTGGTGGCGCCGGTGCAGCCGTTGCCGAGAAGCAGCCAGAGAAGCAGCCGGAACTGCGCCCCGACCAGGAGCTGAAGCAGACCGCGCCAGCTCCCGAGCCAACTCCTGAACCGGAACCGACTCCTGAACCGGGACCAACCCCGGAACCGGAGGCCACCCCTGAGCCGGAACCGACTCCTGAACCGGAGGCCACTCCTGAGCCCGAGGCTCCGAAGGCAGTGCCCACCCCGGCGCCCGTCGCTGAACCGGAGCCAGAACCAGAACCCGAGCCTGTCGCAGAGCCCGAGCCAACCCCAGAGCCAGAGCCAGCTCCAGCCGAGCAGCGCGAGGAGATCGCACCCGTCCAGGGTCGCCTGGGCAAGTTGCGCGGACGCATGTCCAAGTCGCAGAACGTCATCGGCCGCGGCGTGCTGGGCATCCTCAGCGCCGGTGACCTCGACGAGGACGCGTGGGAGGAGATCGAAGACACCCTCCTCATGGCTGACCTGGGCACCCCAACCACACTGAAGGTGGTCGAGGACCTGCGCGAGCGCATCGCCGTCAACGGTGTGTCCAGCGAGGAAGAAGCCCGCGGCATGCTCCGCGAGGCTCTGATTGATGCCTGCAAGCCCGACATGGATCGCTCTATCAAGGCCATGCCCTACGAGGGCAAGCCGGCCGTGATCATGGTGGTGGGCGTCAACGGAACTGGCAAGACCACCACCACCGGCAAGCTGTCCCGCGTGCTCATCGGCATGGGGCACAAGGTTTTGCTGGGCGCGGCCGATACGTTCCGCGCAGCTGCGGCTGACCAGTTGGAGACGTGGGGGCGTCGAGTAGGGGCAGAAACAGTACGCGGCGCCGAGGGTGCGGATCCCGCCTCCGTAGCCTTCGACGCGGTGGCGAAGGGCGTCGAGGCAGGCGTAGACGTCGTTCTAGTCGATACCGCCGGCCGACTGCACACCAGCGTGGGCCTGATGGATCAGCTGGGCAAGGTCAAGCGCGTCGTGGAGAAGAAGGCCAAGGTCGACGAGGTGCTGCTGGTGCTGGATGCGACCGTCGGCCAGAACGGCCTTATGCAGGCGCGCACGTTCCGCGAAGTTGTGGACATCACCGGCGTGGTGCTCACCAAGCTGGACGGTACTGCCAAGGGCGGCATCGTCTTCCAGGTCCAGGAGGAACTCGGCGTTCCGGTGAAGATGGTGGGCCTCGGCGAAGGTGCGGATGACCTGGCGCCGTTCGAGGTTGAAAGCTTCGTCGACGCACTGCTGGGATAGCGCTACCCCCGCCGGACATTGTTCAACTAAAAATTTTCCCGATCCAGCCCCGTATGCGTGAAGCAAACGGGGTTGATCTCTTATCTGGGTCGAAAATCTAGTGATCTGCGTCTCAAAAGTTTTTTTGCCACTTTTTGTGCAAAAGCACCTGGTTAACCTCTGCTGCACAAGTGCTGAGACTCACAGATATGGATGTAAACCATGACCCCAGACCAACTTGTACTAACCTCCGGAAACTCGGCCTGGATGCTCATCAGCGCTTCGCTGGTGCTGCTGATGACACCGGGCCTGGCACTGTTCTACGGCGGAATGACTGGCCGCCGTCAAGTGCTCAACATGATGATGATGTCCTTCGGCGCCCTGGCCATCGTGCCCGTCCTCTACGTGCTGTGGGGATGGTCGATGTCCTACGCGGGTACGGATGTCGCGGGATTGTTCGGAAACCCCTTCAATGCGTTCGGTCTTTCTGGCGAGATTATTGACGCCACAGGCAAACCGGTCGAAGGTGCCAACGGATACCCCAACGCCATCGACATCGGCTTCCAGGTGACCTTCGCCATCATCTCCACCGCGATCATCTCCGGCGCCCTGGCCGGCCGTGTGAGGTTCGCTGCTTGGTTGGCCTTCGCCGGCGCGTGGGTAACCCTGGCGTACTTTCCGCTGGCACACATGGTGTGGGGTGGCGGCCTGCTCGGCGACGGTGAGCGTTCCATTGCCGCCTGGATGTTCGGAACCACGGATGGTGAAGCCACCATTGCGCCCATTGACTTCGCAGGCGGCACCGTGGTGCACATCTCCGCCGGTACGGCGGCGCTGGTGCTGGCGCTGATCGTTGGCAAGCGCGCCGGGTTCCCCGCAAAGGTTGGCCGCCCGCACAACCTGCCGATGGTGATGCTCGGCACCGCGCTGCTGTGGTTCGGTTGGTACGGCTTCAACGGTGGCTCTGCCTTCGCTGCTGACGGCATGGCTGGTCTGGCCTGGGTCAACACCACGGTTGCTGCCTCGGCTGCGATGCTCGGCTGGATGCTCTGCGAAACCATCCGCGACCGCGCCGCTACCTCCTTGGGTATCGCCTCTGGCGCCGTCGCAGGTTTGGTTTCGATCACCCCGGCGGCGGGAGCGTTGACGCCCCTAACTTCCATCGTCCTCGGATTCCTAGGTGGCGTCATCGCCTGCATGGCAATCGGTCTCAAGTACCGCTTCGGCTACGACGACTCCCTCGATGTCGTCGGTGTGCACCTCGCCGCCGGGCTGTGGGGCACGGTCGGACTGGCGCTGCTGTCGAAGGACAATGGCTTGTTTACCGGCGGCGGGGTGGATGGCCTCAAGCTGCTGGTGGTGCAGATCGTGATCGCGCTGGTGGCGATGGTCCTTTCCGGCGTGGTCACCTACCTGATCGCGATCCTCATCAAGGTCACGATTGGCTGGAGGGTCGACGACGAGGGCGAGGATACGGGCATCGACCTGGTGGAGCATCGCGAGTCGGCCTACGATCTTAAAGTCACCTCCAGTTCGCACATTCGCAGCATGTACAGCGCCCAGCCCAAGGGAGAAAAAGAATGAAACTCATCACCGCAGTAATCAAGCCTTTCACGCTGCCGGATATCCGGCAGGCTCTTGAGTCGATTGAGATCCACGGGCTCACAGTCAGCGAGACCCAGGGCTTCGGCCGCCAGCGCGGCCACAGTGAGGTCTACCGCGGCGCCGAGTTCGCATCGGACTTCGTGCCAAAGGTGAAACTGGAGATCGTGGCGGCAGACAACTCAGTGGACAGCATCGTCGATGCGATTGTCGGCGCTGCCTGCACCGGAAAGATCGGCGACGGCAAAATCTGGATCACCCCGGTGGACGAGGTGATCCGCGTGCGCACCGGGGAACGCGGAGAAGCGGCGCTATAAGACGCTGTAAGAGCTGTAACACGGGTGGCGGAATGTGACTGTTTTACTGCCTACTGGCTAAGCTGGGGGAGTTAAAAGCCATCCTTCGACACCTACAAGGGAGCACTCACTAGTGTTTGAGTCTTTGTCAGACCGCTTGCAAAATGCCATGAAGGGACTTCGTGGCAAGGGCAAGTTGTCCGAGGCTGATATCAATGCCACCGCACGCGAGATCCGCCTTGCGCTGTTGGAGGCCGATGTTTCCCTCCCGGTGGTGCGCGCCTTCATCAAGCGCATCAAGGAACGCGCCGCCGGGGCAGAGGTATCCGAGGCACTCAACCCCGCCCAGCAGGTCATCAAGATCGTCAACGAGGAACTCAAGGAGATCCTGGGTGGCGAGACCCGTCGCCTGAACCTGGCCAAGCACCCGCCGACGGTCATCATGCTGGCCGGTCTGCAGGGTGCTGGTAAGACGACCCTGGCCGGCAAACTGGCCCTGCACCTGGCCAAGAAGGGCCACACCCCGATGCTGGTGGCCTGTGACCTGCAGCGCCCCGGAGCGGTGCAGCAGTTGCAGATCGTCGGCGAGCGCGCCGGGGTGAAGACCTTCGCCCCGGACCCGGGCACCAGCCTGGATTCCCACGATCACGAGATGGGCACCAGCCACGGCGATCCCGTCGACGTTGCGCAGCGCGGTATCGAAGAGGCCTACCGCAGCCAGCACGACATCGTCATCATCGATACCGCAGGTCGCCTGGGTATCGACGAGGAGCTCATGCGCCAGGCGCGCAACATTCGCGATGCGGTGGAGCCCGACGAGGTGCTCTTTGTTATTGACGCCATGATCGGCCAGGATGCCGTTACTACGGCCGAGGCGTTCCGCGATGGCGTGGATTTCACCGGTGTGGTCTTAACGAAGCTGGATGGTGACGCCCGCGGTGGTGCCGCCCTATCGATCCGTGAGGTCACCGGCAAGCCGATCCTGTTCGCCTCCACCGGCGAGAAGCAGGAAGACTTCGACATCTTCCACCCGGATCGCATGGCCAACCGCATCCTCGGCATGGGTGACGTGCTGACCTTGATCGAGCAGGCCGAGCAGGTACTGGACGCCGAAAAGGCCGAAGACTCCGCCATGCGCATGGCCTCCGGCGAGCTGACGCTGGAGGACTTCCTCGAACAAATGCTAATGGTCCGCAAGATGGGTCCCTTGGGCAACATCTTGAAGATGATGCCCGGCGGCTCCCAGATGTCGAAGATGGCCGACATGGTGGATGAAAAGGAGCTCGACCGCATCCAGGCCATCATCCGCGGCATGACCCCGGCGGAGCGCAAGGATCCGAAGATCCTCAATGCCTCGCGCCGCAAGCGCATCGCCAACGGCTCCGGCGTTAGCGTCTCTGACGTCAACAAGCTGGTCGAGCGTTTCTTCGAGGCCAAGAAGATGATGGGCAAGATGGCCGGCCAGTTCGGCCTGGGTGGGCGCTCCGCGACCAAGAAGCAGAAGAACCACCGCAAGGGCAAGAAGGGCAAGAACGCCAAGAACAAGAACCGCAAGAACATGCGCAAGGGCATGGGCGGCGGCATGCCGGGAATGCCGGGGATGCCGGGCATGGGCGGCGGAATGCCCAGCATGAAGGACCTGGAGAAGATGCAGGAGCAGCTTCCCCCGGGGTTCGAGGGCATCGACCTGTCGAAGATGAACTTCCCCAAGAAGTAGCGTCTGGCTTCGCCCTGTAAATCCAGTCGAACCGCTGTAGCTTGGGCGATATGGAATTCGAGTTTCATTTCGTCCGGCCCGAGCCACGCTTTCTGAACAACGCTGAAACTCAGGCCACGTTGTTGCGGGCTGCGGATCTCGACGAATTGCGTGGCACGCCGGATCCAGAAATGGAAGACTTTGCCCAGGAACTCGGGGGAATCCTGGGGGCGGATTTTCCGCCTCACCGTCTGATCAGCGCCTCGGTAGACACCGATAATCCTTTCGCAGTGAACGACGTTCGGCGTGCTGCGATAAAGCACCGTGTTTCTGCGTACTTTGGTACGTCGGATCTTTTTGTTGACGCCAGCGGCATCAGCGGGGCAATCGCTCCAGAGTTCTATGTGACGAACTCCCTGGGCACTGCGTGGGCTCAGGTCAGTGAACGCACAATTGACTGGGCGTTTGCGGATGCTTTGCGCGCACCCGTTAGCGAGGGGGTGTGGGTGCGCATCACCACGTACGATCCGCGTCCCGACGAGTTCGGGCACTCGATGCGTTTCCACCTGCTGGAAAGCGGGGAGGTCAAGGTGGTGTGGGCGAAAAGCACGAATGAGATCTTCGATATTCAGTGGCGCCAGGCGGTGAAGTATGAGGAGGCGCGAGCTCAGCTCCTCGCCTTCGCCGATCGCTGCCCGACAACTCTTCATCACTACTGGCAGGATCCTCAGCGCCACGGAAACGCGCCGGTCGCGGAAACCAGCATCAAGACCTGCGAACTCAGCCAACGTTCGCAGTACAGGCTGCGTCGGCTCGGGGCATTCCGTGAACTTCCTCCGGGTGTTCCGCTACGCCTGCACGACCAGGTTGAAGGTGCTCTGGAGCTGGGTAGAGATCAGGAAGGGCAGTGGCGTGCTTCCTTGAAGCGATCGCCTTACGAAGGGGTTGAAAAAGATTTTGAAAGCCCCGATACCTTGCTGGAGATCGCGGAGGCCTATACCTGCAAGGAGAGGGGGAAGGTTCTCGACTACTTCCCGGAGACCGCCGAAATCCCTGCGCCACTGGCGCATACCGTGAGCGCCGTGGTGCTTCCGGAGCGCGACGAGCCGTGGACCAACTCCTCGGTGTGCAGAATGCACCTGTGTGCGATGAGCCATAACTTTGCAGCGGTCGGCTCGGTGGAAAATTTTTTCCAGAAGATAAACCGGGACTTCGCTTCGTGGTTCGATGTCATCGACCCACACAATGCAGAGCGCGGGCAGATTAAAATCAAGATCCCGCGAAAGGAATCCAACCGTGCCTTCGACCTGCTAACTGCAGTGGCGATGCGGCACGGCGTTTCTTTAGTTGTTGACAACAGTGAGGTGCTGTTCAATTCGTCTGGGCGGCGCCGAGAAGGGCAGTGGCGCAGCACAGCAGAACTTTTTGAGTCCGGCCAGTGCCGAAATCGGTGGGAAGTCGCCACGCCTCAGGTGCTATTGGAAGCGATGGTGCTGAACTATTCGAACTGGCAACTCCGGCTAACCTACACGTCCGAAGATCACCCCAGGTGCCGACAAATTCTCATCGTCGAACCGAACAGCCAAGAGCACGACCGCTTCACCATCACGGCCTACGAATCCGGCAGTTTCTTCCATGAGCAATGGCGGAGCCGGACCACACGGGAAGCTACGTCGCTGTCGCAAGGACAAACCCTCGACCTTATCCAGCAGGTAGCCTACGAACCGCTACAGCTTGACGAGTTCATTCACTGGGACTCTAGGCTTGGTTATTCGCTTGGCCCTGAGGAGCTGCCGTTCAAGATCAGCACCCACACTCGAAAATCCACCTCCTTGGACGACCGCCTGTTCAAAAAGGCACTAAGGGAGTTTGCGTCCGAAGAAGCTGGCGGCTGGATCGAGATAACGGACGTGCGCACCCCCGGAGATTTCCTCCGGATCGAACCTGCCGACAACCCCGGGTGGGTCATTACCAAATGGGGCTACAACCGCGGCGGAACCGAACGCGGCAACGTATACGCCAGCGATATGGACGCGGCCACCGAGATCTACCAGTCATTCGTCGGCGACAACTGGACTTCGCTGGATAGAAGGCGAATTAAGGTAGAGCCGAAGAGGGCGCACACCCCGTTGTACGTTCACTTCCCTAAAACTCAGACACACACAAGCCACCACGAGCTTGTCCACGAGTTTTATGCCCAAGAGCAGCCGGATCTGGACGTTCCGCCTCCAGGGATGGAGGACGTATGCCGGGATCTCGAAGGCTTTTTGAAGCAGAAGTATGTGCCACAGCAACGGGTGAAGATCCTCGTAGATCCGGTCGATACGGAACGGATTCGGGGCATCTGTCAGATCGCAATGAAGCACCATGCTCTCGTCTTCGATGACGATAGAGGTCTACTCGCGAACGGCGTCGGCTCCGATATGCAGGTCGGCAGTGGAGCCAGATTGACGAACTCGCTCGGAAGTTTTTGGCGCGAAGTCTCCGGCAGAACCTTGGACCTAGCCTTTGAGGATGCTCTGCGCCCCCGTCATCCGACCGACGTATGGCTAAAGGTGGGGATCGGACGGAACTTTATCCGGCCAAGCGACACATTGTCCTCCACACTTGAAGCGGACGGCAGCTGGCTGATGACATGGCAGTTTGCGGAGACTGCGCTCGGCGTCCATAAAAAGAACCTCGAGTTTCGTGCCAGTAACTACGAAGAAGCACGAGAGTTGCTGCTCGCGTTCGCGGATCGTAGCCCATACCTTGAGCATCTCCCGTGGCAAGAGAGTGAAGCAAAGACCACGTCAGAGAATGTAACTCTGGTGCAGCGAGCGGCGATGCCACTGCGCAGGTTTGAGGCTGTGCTCGAACTGCCGCGGGGAACCATGATGCCGCTGCAGGACAAGAATGGTGAGCGCTTACTATTTGGCCAGACTCGCACGGGCCGATGGCTCGCTGCCTTAAGCCGGGACAACGGGTTTGTTGCGACCCGAACATTCACCAGCGGCCAGGGGGTAGTGGAGTTTGCCCGCTGGTACGTAGCTGCTGACGTGGCCGAAGTTAATGATGTCTTCAAAGCTTTTATCCCATCGCTGGAAGAGCGCTGGGCACCCCGAGGGATGGCGGAGGTGAGCTTCCTGATGCTGCCGCAGCGCGCCGAACCGTGGGCGGATACGACCGTTGTGCACTTCCAGCACTGGCTTGCGCAGAACAACCACGCCGCCTCTGAACAGATGCGTGGTTTTGTCGGAGCTTTGCTGGAAGCGCGTTCGGCTGGTTTGCAGTTTACGAGTTCGGCTGGTGGCGCTGTCGAAGCTCAGGCTCTAACGAGCGTATGGGTGGATCGCGCCGGGCTTTTAGATACATTGACGCAGATGTCTAACATCGCAGTGGCTCACGGTATTTCCATGGTGGTGAACGGAAACCACGTGCTACTGAACTTTGCATGGACTGCCACAGACTCGTCGAATATCTGCCTCATGATGAAGGGAACCGATAGCTTCACTAATAAATCTTGGATGCAGCCGTCCAGTGCCGCTTTTGCGCAAGCTATACAGAGAATCGCCGACGATGAAAAGGTAGTTGTGTGCAACCGTATTCACACGGGACCTGGTGTGGCGGACGAAGACTTCCAAGAGTTTCTGATGGCTATCGAAACCGATAAACGAGGCTACTGCCTATCGTACGAATTGCCCGGTGGGATGAAGAATGATGCGCATGATTTGTCGGGTGGGCAGGTCAGCGATGCTTTCAAAATTTTTGTTCAGTCGCCAACGCAGCTTCTCGGTTCAGTGAGCTGGGACAGTTTTGGTCAGTCGCAGATGCTAACGGCGGAATTGGAGCGTTTCGAGATGCAGTCGAACCTTTTTGAACCCGTTCCGCTGGGGGCTGACAACCTGCACGAACTGCAGGCCGTGAGGCTGCCGGCGACCGGAGATTTCATCCAGGTGCTCGACTCGCAGGTTGAGGGCGATTATATCCGCGTCTACAACGACAGCGGTAGGTTCCGCACCGGCTTCCTCGTCAGTTGGGGGCACGACTTTGGGCAGATCGAAAATTATCAGCGCAAGACCAAGCACCTCGACGAGGCTCTGAAGCTCGTCGCGCACTACGTTGCGGGCGATCGTCGCGAATTTGCCGGGCTCGGTTGGAAGCGACGGGAGGTGAAGGGGCGCTAGGAAGGGGGATTTGGTTAACGCAGGTACCGGCCACTACACTTATCCGGGTTGTCTGTGTAACACCGTCCCCGACCACGGTCGGCCGGTGGTCACGCGCAGCAAAAATACCAAGGGCTGAACCGGTTCCGAGCAGGGAAAATTTTTGCAGAAATTTGTTCTCGGAGCGTCTGAACTGCCCAGTGACCAACTCAAAGAAAAGGAGCCAACACATGGCCGTCAAGATTAAGCTGCAGCGCCTGGGTAAGATCCGTACCCCGGAGTACCGCGTCGTCGTTCAGGATGCTCGCACCAAGCGTTCCGGCAAGGTTATCGAGAACCTGGGTATCTACCAGCCGACCCAGGAGCCGTCCCTGATCCAGATCGACTCCGAGCGCGCACAGTACTGGCTGGGTGTCGGTGCACAGCCGACTGAGCCGGTTCTGGCTCTGCTGAAGATCACCGGTGATTGGCAGAAGTTCAAGGGCATCGAGGGCGCCGAGGGCACCCTGAAGGTGGCCGAGGAGAAGAAGTCCAAGCTGGATCTGTTCAACGAGGCTCTGGCTGAGGCTGCCGATGGCCCGACCGCAGAGGCTATCACCGAGAAGAAGCGCAAGGCCAAGGAAGAGGCAGAGGCTAAGGCCGCTGCTGAGGCTGCCGCTGCTGAAGAGGCTGCTGCCAAGGAAGCTGAGGAGGCCGAGAAGGCTGAGGCTGCTGAGGGTGAGGCTGAGGCTGAGTCCGCAGAGTAAAATCTGCTGGTAGTTTTCACTACTTACTCCACTAACCCCAGGACAGGTGTTCGCACCTTGCCTGGGGTTAGTTGCGTTTGAGGCCATTTGCGTTTGGGGTTAGTGTGTGCTGCCCCCGAGCTACCACCCTAAAGGTGTTGTCCACCACGAGGAGTAGAGTGAATGACTGTCATCACAGATCGGCTGAATGCCGATCGCGGATTCTATGCAAGAAGCGAAGAAGGCACATTTTTATGAACGTCGAAGAAACCGTCAGCGGATACTACCAGCAGATTATTCAGCGCAATGCCGGTGAACCCGAGTTCCACCAGGCTGTCGCAGAGGTGCTGGACAGCCTGACGTACGTGCTGAAGAAGGACGAGCACTACGCAGACTATGCCCTCATCGAGCGCATGTGCGAGCCAGAACGACAGGTGATCTTCCGCGTGCCGTGGATCACGGACGAGGGCGAGGTGCGCGTGAACCGTGGCTTCCGCGTGCAGTTCAACTCCGTGCTCGGCCCGTACAAGGGCGGCCTGCGCTTCCACCCATCCGTCAACCTGGGCATCATCAAGTTCCTCGGCTTCGAGCAGATCTTCAAGAACTCCCTGACCGGTCTGCCGATCGGCGGAGGCAAGGGCGGCTCCGACTTCGACCCGAAGGGTAAGTCGAACCGGGAGATCATGTCCTTCTGCCAGTCCTTTATGACGGAGCTGCACAACCACATCGGCGAGGAGGTGGACGTTCCCGCCGGCGACATCGGCGTGGGTGGCCGCGAGATTGGCTACTTGTTCGGCCAGTACCGCCGCATGACTAACCGCCACGAGTCCGGTGTGCTCACCGGAAAGGGGCTGACCTGGGGCGGCTCGCTGGTTCGCACCGAGGCCACCGGCTACGGCACCGTGTACTTCACCCAGGAGATGATGGCTGCCCACGGCGACCGCTTCGACGGCGCCAAGGTGATCGTCTCCGGCTCCGGCAACGTCGCCATTTACGCGGCTCAGAAGGCTCAGGAGCTCGGCGCAACCGTGGTGGCTATGTCCGACTCCTCGGGTTATGTGCACACTCCGGAGGGCGTGGATATCGAACTGCTGAAGGACGTTAAGGAGGTGCGCCGCGCCCGCCTGTCCGACTACGCCAAGGAGACCGACGGCGTGACCTACCACGCGGCCGGCAATATCTGGGAGGTCGAGGCCGACGTGGCTCTGCCGTGCGCCACCCAGAACGAGCTGGACGGCGAGGCCGCGAAGACGCTGGCCGACAACGGCTGCCGCTACGTCGCCGAAGGCGCGAACATGCCCTGCACCCCGGAGGCCATCGAGGTCTTCCGCAAGCGCAAGATCTTCTTCGCCCCGGGCAAGGCTGCCAACGCCGGCGGTGTGGCTACCTCGGCGCTGGAGATGCAGCAGAACGCCTCCCGCGATTCCTGGTCCTTCGACTACACGGACAAGCGTCTGCGCGACATCATGCGCAACATCTTCAAGTCCTGCGACGTCACGGCCAAGGAATACGACAAGGAAAACGATTACATCATCGGCGCCAACATCGCCGGCTTCCGCAAGGTAGCGGACGCAATGCTGGCCCAGGGTGTCATCTAGCCTATGGAGTTGCAGATCGGACGGGTTATCAAGCCCCACGGCGTACGCGGCGAGGTTGTCGTCGACGCGACCACCGACATCCCGGAGCAGCGCTTCGCCGCAGGTGAGGTGCTGAAAGGCAAGCAGGCGGGCAAGGAGCTTTCCCTGACGGTGCGTTCCTACCGCCCGCACCAAGGCCGCCTGTTGGTCACCTTCGAAGAAATCGCCGACCGCACCGCCGCCGAGTCCCTGCGCGGCGTGCGATTCTTCGCCGCCCCGGTGCACGACGAGGACGACGACGGCTACTACGACCACGAACTCGAAGGCCTCACCGCCTACCTGTTGGCCCCCGAAACGGATCTCGAGGGCGACGAGATCCAACTCGGCGATCTGGTCGGCCAGGTCGTCGCCGTCGAGCGCACCCCGGCCGGGCAGTTGCTGGTTATTCTTATCGACGCCGAATCCCAGCTGCCAACGGCTGGAAAGGAAGTACTCGTTCCCTTCCGCCACGAAATCGTCCCCGTGGTGGACCTGGAAGAAGAAGTACTAGTACTCACCCCGCCTGAGGGGCTTTTGGAGCTGAGCTAGCCGTGCGCCTGGACGTAGTAACGATCTTCCCCGAATACCTCGAGCCCCTGCGCCACGCCCTGCTGGGCAAGGCCATCGAACAGGGGATCCTCAGCGTCGGCGTGCATAACCTGCGCGACTGGACCAGCGACGTGCACCAGTCTGTGGATTCCACGCCCTGTGGCGGTGGCCCCGGCATGGTGATGAAGCCCGAGGTCTGGGGGCCTGCCCTCGACGACGTCGCGGCCGGCACCGGGCCGGTGGCTGCCTCTGCCGACCTGGAAAGCTCGGCGGAACACAAGCGCAACCTGCTGCCCGCAGCACCCGAGGGGAAGGCTGAGACGGCAGGGGAGGAAGCGGGTGGCGTCCAAAAACCGCTGTTGATCGTGCCCACACCGGCAGGAAAGCCTTTCACCCAAGACATGGCGGAGCGATGGAGCAGGGAAGAGCACGTCGTATTCGCCTGCGGCCGCTACGAGGGTATCGACCAGCGCGTGGTCGACGACGCGCAGAACCGCTACCGGGTGGAGGAAGTCAGTATCGGCGATTACGTGCTGATCGGCGGCGAGGTCGCGGTGCTGGTGATGGCCGAGGCGATGGTGCGCCTGATCCCCGGCGTGCTGGGCAACCAGGCCAGCCACCAGGAGGATTCCTTCCAGGACGGGCTGCTGGAAGGCCCCAGCTACACGCGCCCCCGGCAATGGCGCGGGCTGGACGTGCCCGACGTGCTGTTTAGCGGCAACCACGCCAAGATTGCGCAGTGGCGCCGGGAACAATCCCTGGCTAGAACCAAAAAAATACGCCCTGACCTGCTGGATAGCGTGGAGCTATCCGCGGCAGATCGGGCGTATCTGGACGGGTTGGAACCCTAGAGCCCTAGAGCCCTAGCCCGCGTTTAGTGGTCAGCGCCCGGGATGGCGTTGACGTGATCGCGGACCTCTTCGCCTTCTGCGTACAGCGGCATGCCCTGCTTTGCGCGGTAGAAGGGGATGTCGATCGGATCCAGGGGCTTTTCGCCCTTGATCAGGTCGGCAGCCTTCTCCGCCAGCATGATTACCGGGGCGTAGATGTTGCCGTTGGTGATGATCGGCATGACGGAAGCGTCGGCGATGTACAGGCCCTCAACGCCGTGGACCTGCATGGTCTCCGGGTCGACAACCGCCATCTCGTCATCGGCGGGGCCCATCTTGGCGGTGCAGGACGGGTGCAGTGCGGTCTCCGCATCGTTGCGGACCCACTCCAGGATCTCCTCATCGGTCTGCACGGCAGCGCCGGGGGAGATCTCGCCGTCGGTGAATTCCTTCATCGCCGGGGTATCCAGCAGCTTGCGGGAGGTGCGGACAGCCTCGACCCACTCGCGGCGATCCTGGTCGGTAGCCAGGTAGTTGAACAGGATCTCCGGCTTTTCCTTCGGGTCGTTGGACTTGATGTGTACGTGGCCCAGGGTGTCGGAGTACATCGGGCCGACGTGGAACTGGAAGCCGTGCTCGCCCTCCGGCTGGGAGCCGTCGTAGCGGATCGCCATCGGCAGGAAGTGGAACATCAGGTTCGGGTAGGCCTCGTCGTCGTTGGAACGGGCGAAGCCACCGGCCTCGAAGTGGGAGGAAGCAACCGGTCCGCGGCGGGTCAGCAGCCACTGCAGGCCGATGAACGGGCGGTTGATCATCTTGTAGTACGGCTGGGAGCTCACCGGCTGGGTGCAGTTGTACTGCACGTAGACCTCGAGGTGGTCCTGCAGGTTGTTGCCGACGCCGGGCAGGTGCTTCTTGACCTCGACGCCCGCCTTTTCCAGCACCTCGCGGTCACCGATGCCGGACAGCTCCAGCAGCTGCGGGGTGTTGAAGGCGCCACCGGAAAGGATGACCTTGTCCGCGAATACGCGGTGGGTCTGACCCTTCCATTCGTACTCCACGCCCACGGCCTTGCCGTCTTCGATCAGGACCTGGGTGGTGAATGCGCGGGTGCGGACGTCCAGGTTCTTGCGGTCCTTCACCGGGTGCAGGTATGCGCGGGCCGCGGACAGGCGCTTGCCGCCGAAGATGTTGCGGTCGAAGGGGGCGAAGCCTTCCTGGCGGTAGCCGTTTACGTCGTTGGTCAGGTTGTAGCCGGCCTGCTGGACGGACTTGAAGAAGGCCTGGAACAGCGGGCTGGTAGCCGGACCGCGGGTCAGCTTCAGCGGGCCGTTGTGGCCGCGGCGCGGGTCGTTTGCGTCGGCGCCCAGGGCGGTTTCCATCTTGTTGAAGTAGGGCAGGACGTGGCTCCAGCCCCAGTTGGACATGCCCGGCAGGTTGCCCCACTTGTCGTAGTCCATGGGGTTGCCGCGCTGGAAGATCATGCCGTTGATGGAGGAGGAACCACCCAGCACCTTGCCGCGAGCGTGGTAGATGCGACGACCGTTCATCTCCGGCTCCGGCTCGGATTCGTACTTCCAGTCGTAGTGCTTGTCGCCGATGGGGAAGGAGAAAGCGGCCGGCATGTGGATGAAGAGGTCCCAGAGGGAGTCCGGGCGGCCTGCCTCCAGCACCATGACGTCCTTGGTGGAATCTTCGGACAGTCGGTTGGCCATCACCGAACCGGCGGAACCGCCACCGACGATGACGACGTCGCGCCGGCGGTCCTCGATTACCTGGCCAGCGGTGTCGTTCTTCTTACCTGGAATCAGCTTGTCGATGAAACCCATCTATTCACTTGCCTCCTAGTTAAATGATTGATCGTTGACCAGTATGCCACATTTATTTATCGGTTCGCTAGGTAGCAGGTCGGAAGCATGATTAATGTACCTCGCTAGTGAGGTAGATAAAGCACCGATGTGAGGGGATGTGCTGACTTCCTAGTAATACCTGTGTACTCTAGACAATTGTATTTCTTAGAAAATGAACTCCCTTTGGCGGGAAGTACTTGAGGAGAATTACATGACAAATTCCGAAAACGACCACCGGCGGGCATCTGCCGGCGGTGCCGAATCGACCGGCGCCACCCCGCGCGTCATCGTCGGCTCTTTCGATGTTAACGACCGCGACAGCTATTCGCCGGGCGAAGTCACGCCCCCGAATCCCAACTGGCCTGTTTTCGCTATTTCGGCAGTCGGTATCCTGATCGTCGCCCTGTACGCATTCTTCGGCCGCGAGCAGGCAAAGGAATCGCTGTTTTCCGTCACCGGTTGGATTTCCACCAACCTCGGCTGGTTCTACATCGTCACCGCAACCGTTGCTGTGATCTTCGTCCTGGTCGTCGCGTTCTCGAAGTCCGGCTCCATCCGCCTCGGCCCGGATCATTCCCGCCCGCAGTTCCGACTGTTCTCTTGGTCGGCGATGCTCTTCGCCGCTGGCATCGGCGTAGACCTCATGTTCTTCGCCGTCGCCGAGCCGGTGACTCAGTACATGGCGCCTCCGGTGGGGGATGGGCAGTCCCGCGAGGCTGCCGAGC
The DNA here is from genome assembly GCF_014335105.1 of Corynebacterium sp. LK28. Classification (NCBI taxonomy): domain Bacteria; kingdom Bacillati; phylum Actinomycetota; class Actinomycetes; order Mycobacteriales; family Corynebacteriaceae; genus Corynebacterium; species Corynebacterium sp. LK28. The sequence continues at coordinate 58,425 of NZ_PDGZ01000013.1, forward strand.
AGGCCGTCGTGTGGGCGCTGTTCCACTACGGCATCACAGGCTGGGCTCTGTACGCGCTGATGGGTATGGCCTTTGGTTACTACGCCTACCGACTGAACATGCCCCTGGCCATCCGTAGCGCTCTGTACCCGCTGATCGGCAAGCGCATCCATGGCCCAATCGGCGGTGCGGTGGACGTCGCCGCAGTGCTGGGAACCGTCTTCGGTATCGCAGCCTCCCTGGGCATTGGCGTGGTGCAGCTGACCTATGGTCTGCACCTAATCTTCGGATGGGAGGAAGGCGTGGCCGTACAGTCCGGCCTGATCGTCTTCGCCGTCGGCATTGCCACTCTGTCCGCTGTCTCCGGCGTGGACAAGGGTATTAAGCGCCTGAGTGAGATTAACGTGTTGCTGGCCATCGGCCTGGTCATCTACGTCACGGTTACGGGCCAGACTGCTTTTCTTCTTGACGCCCTCGTCATGAACATCGGAGACTACGTGTCTTCCTTCCCTGGCATGACGATGGATACGTTTGCTTTCTCCGAGGATCCGGAATCCACCAAGGCCTGGATGGGCGCGTGGACGCTGTTCTTCTGGGCTTGGTGGGTGGCCTGGGCTCCGTTCGTCGGCCTGTTCCTGGCCCGCATTTCCCGCGGACGCACCCTTCGCCAGTTCGTGGTCGGCGTGCTGACCATTCCTTTCCTCTTCATCCTGCTGTGGATGAGCCTGTTCGGTAACACCGCCCTGAAGCGCGTGATCGGTGGCGACGATGACTTCGCCAACAGCACTATGGAAAACCCGGAGCAGGGCTTCTATGCCCTACTGCAGGACATGAACGGCGGCACCGTGTTGATCGTCCTGTCCACGCTGATCGGCCTGCTGCTGTACATCACTTCCGCCGACTCCGGCGCGCTGGTGACCGCCAACTTCACCTCCAAGATTGAGGATTCCCGCCAGGATGGAGCCAAGTGGTCGCGCATCTTCTGGGCCGTGCTGGTCGGTGTGCTGACGTTGGTCATGCTGCAAATTAATGGCGTCGAAACAGTACAGTCCGCAACGATCGTGATGGGCCTACCGTTCACCATCGTGATCTACCTGATCATGTTTGGTCTGTGGCGTTCGCTGCGATTGGAGAACTACGCGGCCGAAGCGCGCGGGGTGTCTCTGCACGCCGCAATGTCCGGACGTTCCAGTGGTGGGGGAGACAAGCAGACCTGGCGCAAGCGCCTGTCGCGCGCCTCCACCTGGCCGAGCCAAGACAAGGCAAACGAGTACCTGCAGAACGTCGCCCAACCCGCGCTGGAATCCGTCGCTCGCGAGCTAAAGGCAGAGGGGATCGAAACTACGTTGGTGGCCGCCAAGGTGCCGAACCTGCCGGTGAACCAGCTGGATCTGACCCTCCACCTGGGCGAAGAGCAAGACTTCCGCTACCAGATCTACCCCATGGAGCACCCGGTGCCGAGCTTCACCCGCAGCACCAGCAACGAGGAGAACTACTACCGACTCGAGGTGTTCGACAACACCGGCTCCCTGGGCTACGACATTTACGGTTACACCACCGAGCAGCTGATCGATAACGTCCTGGACCTGTACGAGCGCCACCTGGAGTTCCTGCACATGCAGCGCGACCTTCCGGGAACCTCGGACATGTCCGACGGTGCGGATCCGGTGCGCACCTGGATCGAGGACTAGCCCAACATTCCCGCCCCAACATTCCCGCCCCAACATTCCCGCCCCGACATTCCCGCCCCTGAAGAACCCCAAGAAAGCGAGAAACCCAACCGTGAACACAGCACTGTTCGACCCAACCACCTGCGAGCTGCTGGCCGGAGTGCACAAGAACTCTGGCGCCCCCGCTTCGCTGTTCATCAACGGCCAGTGGGTGCCAGCCGAAGCCGGCGAGACCCGCACGATCATCAACCCCGCCGACAACACCACGGTCGGTGAGGTCTCCGAGGCCTCCGACGTGGACACGGAAAAGGCCATCGCCGCGGCCCGCGCTTCCTTCGACTCCGGCGTTTGGGCCGACGTACCCGCCGTCGAGCGCGGAAAGCTGCTGCTGCAGGTGGCGGCCAAGATCCGCGAGAACAAGGACGTGTTCGCCCGCGCAGAATCCGCCGATACCGGCAAGCGCCTGGTGGAGTCCGAGATCGACATGGAGGACATTGCCAACTCCTTCGAGTACTTCGGCACGTTGGTCCAGCACGAGGCCGGTCGTGTGGTCGATCCGGGTGACGCGAACGTGCGGTCCCGTATTGACGCCGAACCGGTTGGCGTCTGCGGCCTGATCACCCCGTGGAACTACCCGCTGCTGCAGGTGGCCTGGAAGGTGGCTCCCGCTCTGGCCGCCGGTAACTCCTTTGTGCTGAAGCAGGCAGAGCTGACCCCGCACACCGCCATGCTGCTAATGAGCATCCTGGATGAGCTGGGCCTGCCGGCCGGCGTGGCCAATCTGATCACCGGCGCAGGCGCGAACTGCGGTAACCCGCTGTCGCAGAGTCCGGACGTGGACATGGTCAGCTTCACCGGCGGTCTTGTCACCGGCAAGCTGATCGCCCGCAATGCGGCGGAGACCGTCAAGCGCGTGGCCCTGGAGCTGGGTGGCAAGAACCCGAACGTCATCTTTGCAGACGCAGACTTCGACGCTGCCGTGGATAACGCGCTCAACGGCGCGTTCGTCCACTCCGGTCAGGTGTGCTCCGCGGGCTCCCGCATCGTGGTGGAGGAATCCATCCACGACAAGTTCGTCGAGGCGCTGGTGGCCAAGGCCGAGCAGATTAAGATCGGTGGCCCGCTGGACGAGGCCGCCGAGACCGGCGCTCTGATTTCCGCCGATCACCGTGACAAGGTCGCCGCCTACGTCGACCACGCACGCGAGCAGGGGGCGAAAATCCTCTGCGGCGGTCGTATTCCAACGGCTGAGGACAACGAGGGCTCCCACTCCACGGGCAACACTGATCTGACCAATGGCGCGTTCTACCTGCCGACCGTCATCGACGGCTGCACCAAGGAGATGGACTGCGTCCACGACGAGGCCTTCGGCCCGACCGTGACGATCGAGACCTTTACCTCCGAGGAAGAGGCCGTGGCGATCGCCAACGACACGGAATACGGCCTGGCCGGCGCCGTGTGGACCTCGGACGCCGGAAAGGCAGAACGGGTTACGCGCAAGCTGCGTCACGGCACCATTTGGATCAACGACTTCCACCCCTACTTGCCGCAGGCGGAGTGGGGAGGAATGAAGCAATCCGGTAACGGTCGCGAACTCGGCCCCACCGGGTTGGCTGAGTACCAAGAGTACAAGCACGTCTACACCAACATCGCCCCTGCCGTGACTGGTTGGTTTAAGGGCTAAGGCTTTCAACGCCAGGTGGTTGGTTGCCGACCGCCACCTGGAATGCCTGCAACGGAATTCACTGGTGTTGCTCCCGAGTGGGGCGAGGATTTCGGCAAGCAGTAGCCCCTCTAGAATGTGGGGAATGACAGATAGCATCGCTAGCATCATTGCCCGTGAACTCGGAGTAGATACGCCCCGGGTTCAGGCCACCATCGACCTGCTGGACGATGGGGCTACCGTGCCTTTCATCGCCCGCTACCGCAAGGAAATCACCGGCGGTATGGACGACGGCCAGCTGCGTCAGTTAGAGCAGCGCCTCAACTACCTGCGCGAGCTCGCCGCCCGCAAGGAAGCGATCCTGAAGAGCATCGATGAGCAGGGAAAGCTGACCGACGAGCTGCGGCAGAAGATCATGGCCGTGGACACGAAGGCGCGCCTCGAAGATCTTTACCTACCGTTCAAGAAGTCTCGCCGCACCAAGGCCGCCATCGCCCGCGAAGCCGGCCTGGGCGAGCTAGTCGACAAGCTGCTCGCCGGTGGCAGCCCCGATGTGGCGGAGGACTACGTCCAGGAAGGGTTTGTGGACGCCGCCGCCGTGATGGCCGGCGCCCGTGCCATCGTGGTCGAGGACATTTCCACCGACGCAGATCTGGTGGGGGAGATCCGCGAGGAATACTTCCGCCGCGGCCGCGCGGAATCCGCGGTGATCGAAGGGCAGGAAGAACAGGGGCAGAAGTACCGCGATTACTTCGAATTCGACGAATCCTTTGAGGACCTGCCGAGCCACCGCATCCTGGCGCTGCTGCGCGGAGAGAACGAGGGCGTTCTGCGCGTGAACTTTGCGCCAGGGGAGGACGACGAGTTCTACCAGGGCATCATCGCCGACCGGACTGGACTGCAGCCGCAGGGGGACGACGCAGACAGGTTCCGCGCCGAATGCGTGCGCTTCGGCTGGCGCACCAAGCTGGCCGTCAGCTCCGCGGTGGATGTGCGCATGCGCCTGAAGGAAAAGGCCGATGAGGCCGCCGTGAGCGTGTTCTCTAAAAACCTCAAAGACCTACTGCTGGCCGCCCCCGCTGGTCACCGGGCAACGTTGGGCCTGGACCCGGGGTACCGCAACGGCGTGAAGTGCGCCGTGGTGGACGGCACCGGCAAGGTGCTGGACACGGTGGTGGTCTACCCGCACTCCGGCCAGTGGGATAAGGCGCGGGCAATCCTCAGCGCGCTGGTGAATAAGCACGGCGTGGAGCTGCTGGCGGTCGGTAACGGCACGGCCAGCCGCGAAACCGAGAAGCTGGCCAAGGAGATCGCCGGTCTGGCCGAGGGAACCAGGCCGCAGACGGTTGTTATCTCCGAGGCGGGCGCCTCTGTGTACTCGGCCTCCGAGGTGGCGGCCCAGGAATTTCCGGACATGGATGTCTCGCTGCGCGGTGCGGTCTCCATCGCCCGCCGCCTACAGGATCCGTTGGCGGAGCTGGTCAAGATCGACCCGAAGTCCATCGGCGTGGGACAGTACCAGCACGACGTGAACCAGACCTTGCTGGCCGCTGGCCTGGATAGCGTGGTCGAAGACGCGGTGAATTCCGTGGGTGTGGACGTGAACCTGGCTAGTGCATCCTTGCTGAACCGGGTGGCGGGCGTTACCCCGACACTGGCGGAAAACATCGTGGCCTATCGCGACGAAAACGGCGCATTTAAGTCCCGCAAGGAGCTGCTGAAGGTGCCGCGCCTGGGGCCGAAGGCCTTCGAACAGGCCGCGGGCTTCCTGCGCATCAATGGCGCGGCCGATCCGCTGGACGGCTCCGCCGTACACCCGGAGGCCTACCCACTGGTGCGCCGCATCGTGGAATCCACCGGAGTGGAGGTTGCCCAACTGGTGGGGAACACCGCCGTGTTGAGCAAGCTGCGGGCCGGGGACTTCGCCGACGATACGTTCGGTATCCCCACGGTCACGGACGTGCTGGCTGAGCTGGACAAGCCGGGGCGTGACCCGCGCCCGACGTTCAAGACGGCTACGCTCGCCGAGGGGATTGAGACCATCAAGGACCTCACACCCGGCATGGTGCTGGAAGGCACCGTGACGAATGTCGCCGCCTTCGGTGCCTTCGTCGACATCGGAGTGCACCAGGACGGCCTGGTCCACGTCTCCGCCATGAGCAACAACTTCGTCAAGGACCCGCACGACGTGGTCAGCTCCGGCGAGGTTGTGAAGGTGCGGGTCGTCGACGTGGATATTCCCCGCAACCGCATCGGCCTGTCGCTACGCCTGCAGGACGAACCCAACGGCCAGCCCAAGCCGCAGAAGGGGGCGGGGCAGAAGCGCAACCCTAGGAAGAAACCCAGCTCCCGAAACCAGGCGCCCCAGGGCAGCATGGCCGCCGCGCTGAAGAACGCGGGATTTGGTAATAACCGCTAGTCGGTGGCATACTACTCAAGTTAATTTCTGTTGTGGGTACGAACCCGTAGGCGCGCGCCACGCGAAAAGCCGCGAGGATCCTCTATCCAGACGAGCAAAAGGATTTCATCCATGCACATTCTAGATAAGGTCGATGCAGCTCAGCTGCGCGACGACATTCCAGAGTTCCGTCCCGGCGATACCCTGGACGTCCACGTCAAGGTTATCGAGGGCTCCAAGTCCCGTCTGCAGGTTTTCCGTGGCGTTGTGATCCGTCGCCAGAACTCCGGCATCCGTGAGACCTTCACCATCCGCAAGATCTCCTTCGGCATTGGTGTGGAGCGTACCTTCCCGGTTCACTCCCCGAACATCGACCACATCGACGTTCTGTCCCGCGGTAAGGTCCGCCGTGCGAAGCTGTACTACCTGCGCGATCGTCGCGGTAAGGCAGCCCGCATCAAGGAGCGCCGCTAACCCTTCACCCCGAAGCGGTACCAACCCAGTCACACTCGTGTGGCTGGGTTTTTTGCTGTTGAGGGCACTGGTATCCTGATTCCTTGTGACTCATCGACAGGATTCGAACGACCCCAACGCAAACCCCGACAAGCGCCCCGAAACGGATTACGTCAACGGTGCGCCGCAAGGCGAGGCTCAGCCGGAGGAGGGGGCGTCACCAAAAAAGAAACAGAAGAAGACCTACCCATGGTGGGTAGAGATGCCGATAATCATCTTGATTACGATGCTGGTGCTCGGCGCCTTCAACAACTTCGTTGGGCGCATGTACCTGATTCCTTCCGAGTCGATGGAACCCACCCTGCACGGCTGCCACGGCTGCACGCCCGACCGCATCTTCGTGAACAAGCTGGCTTACCGCGGGGACAAGAGCCCGGAGCCGGGCGACGTGATCGTCTTCGTCGGCACGGAATCGTGGAATGAGGAATACGTTTCCCGCCGCAGCTCCAACGGCGTGATGCGTGGCCTGCAGAACCTCGGCGCCACGATCGGCATCATTGCACCGGACGAGAACACCCTGGTCAAGCGCGTAATCGCCACCGGCGGCCAGACCGTGCAGTGCCAGGAAGGTGACCCGGGCATCATGGTCAACGGCAAGAAGGTCGACGATTCCTACACAATGAACCCGCCGGTCAACCCGATCGACCCCACCACGGGCTCCAAGGAGTGCCAGGGTGACTACTTCGGGCCGGTGACCGTGCCGGAAAACTCCGTGTGGGTGATGGGCGATAACCGTACGAACTCGCTGGATTCCCGCGCGCACATGGGCGACGAGTACCAGGGCACGATCCCGGAGGAGAACATCGTCGGCGAGGTCGAGTCCATCCTGCTGCCGTTCAGCCGCATCGGCGGCGTGGATTCCCTGCCGATCCAGGGCTAGATCCCAGGCTCGATGGAAAGTGAGCTCATCGCCGCGGGACTGGGGCCAGTCGCCGGAGTGGACGAGGCCGGTCGCGGGGCGTGCTGCGGGCCGATTTCGATCGCAGCCTGCATTCTGCCCGCGGAGTTGGAGAACACGGGGCTAGACCGCCTGACCGATTCCAAGAAGCTGACGGAGAGGACCCGCGAGCGCCTCTACGACGTCATCCGGGACGTCGCCGTTGCCTATTCGATCATCCACATCAGCGCCGAAGACATCGACCGCTTTGGTATTCAGCACGCCAACGTGTCCGGCATGCGACGGGCAGTGGCGGCGCTGGAGGTGCAGCCCGGCTACGTGTTGACGGACGCGGTCAAGGTTCCCGGCCTGCCTATGCCTCACCTGCCTGTGGTGAAGGGCGATCAGATGGCCAAGTGCATCAGCGCGGCAAGCGTGCTGGCAAAGGTTTCCAGGGATCGAGTGTTGCGAACGCTCGACGAGGAATTCCCGGGGTATGGTTTGGCTAGTCACAAGGGTTATGGCACCAAGGCTCACATGGACGCGGTGAGTCTGCACGGTGGCACCCCGTATCACCGCTACAGTTACAAGAACGTGGCTGCTGCGCACCGGCAGTGGCTCGAGGGAAAGGATCGAGGGTAGGTTCGTGAGCGCTGAGGAACTAGACGACTACGAAGCAAACGTCGAGCTGTCGATGTACCGCGAGTACCGCGACGTGGTCAGCCAGTTTTCCTATGTGGTGGAGACCGAGCGCCGCTTCTACCTGGCCAACGCCGTGGAGCTGATCCCGCGCAACTCCGGCGGCGAGGTCTACTACGAGGTCCGCATGTCCGACGCTTGGGTGTGGGACATGTACCGCCCCGCCCGTTTCGTCCGCTACGTGCGCGTGATTACCTACAAGGACGTCAACATCGAGGAGCTCGACAAGCCCGAGCTGCAATTACCGGACTGACCTGCTTTTTCTCTTGTGAACTCACAGCCCAGGGGTTTTCCACAGCCCCCTGGGCTTTTGTTGTTCTTGTTTGTTTAGTGACGCCCCCTTGCGGGGATAATGCCCCACACTTGTGAACCAGGTGCCGACCGTGGGGGTCGGTGCCGGTATCAAGAAGGGGACGCAATGGCGGTAAACAAGCGCGCGGTGGGCGACGCGGGGGAGAGTCTGGCCACCGAGTATCTACAGCGGGCGGGGTACGAGGTGCTGGATCGGAACTTCTATACCCGCTACGGGGAGCTGGACGTGGTGGCGCGGACACCCGAGGACGGCCTGGCTTTTATCGAGGTGAAGTATCGTACTTCGGACTCCGACGGGGGCGGAGTGGCGGCGGTGGGGCCGCGGAAACTGAGGCGGATCCGCACGCTGGCCGGATTGTGGTTGGAACAGAACCGCGAGGGGGTGCAGTTTTCTGGGGGACTGCGCGTGGACGTGATCGATGTTGGTCCCGATGGGGTACGCGAGCACGTCGAAGGGGTGTGGTGACCAGTGGCCGTGGGGCACGCGCAGTCGATTGCGTTGGAAGGGACACGGCGGACGGTGATCACCGTCGAGTGTGATGTGAGTAGGGGGCTTCCCGGCATCTCGATCGTCGGTATGGGGGATACCGCAGTGGTGCAGGCGAAGGATCGCATCCGTTCGGCGCTGAAGAACTCCGGCGTGGGGTGGCCGGGGTCGCGGACTGTCATGAGCCTATCGCCTGCCGGGTTGCCGAAGCAGGGGGCGGGTTACGACCTGGCGATGGTGTGCGCGATGTTGTCGGCGGTCGCTGACGATGCGCTGGGGGCGGGGAGGCTTTCGGGTGCAGTCCTAGTGGGGGAGCTGGGACTGGACGGGCAGGTCCGTCCGGTGCAGGGGGTATTCGCACTGGTGCTGGCCGCAGCGATGGAGGGCTTTTCCACGGTCGTGGTGCCCGTCGGCAATGAGGCCGAAGCTGCCGAGGCAGCCGCTGCCGTCGACGGATCTATCACTGTCCTGGTCGCCCGCAACCTGGGCGGGGTGATCGATTGGCTGCGCGGTGGGGTGTTGCCGGAAGCGTGCCCGGGGGAGCACGCTGCACCCCGCCCGGTGGGGGATCTGGCGGACGTTCTGGGGCAGCCTGCCGCGTGCCGGGCCGTGGAGGTCGCCGCAGCCGGGGGCCATAACCTGCTGCTGACCGGGCCGCCAGGCAGTGGCAAATCCATGTTGGCCGAACGGTTGCCGGGGATTCTGCCACCGATGACGGACAGTGAGCGCATAGAGGCCGCCGGCGTCCACTCGTTGGCGGGGGTGAAGGGGAACCTGCCGGAGGTACTTGCGGGGCAACGGCCGTTCATCGCCCCACACCACAACGTCACACCAGCGGCCCTGATCGGCGGCGGGCGGATCCCGGTGCCCGGGGCGGTGAGCCTGGCACACCACGGAGTGTTGTTTATCGACGAGGTCGCCGAGGCACGCCGGGATTCCTTGGAATGTCTGCGCGTGCCGATGGAGCAGCGGCGCGTAGAGCTCATGCGCGCGCAGAGGATTTCCAGCTTCCCCGCCGATTTTCAGCTGGTGCTGGCCGCAAACCCCTGCCCATGCGGGGCGGAGCTGCCCATAGATTGCCGCTGCCCGTCGGGCATTCGTAGCCGGTATCAGGCGAAGCTATCCGGACCGCTGCGGGATCGCGTGGACGTGTTCGCAGCCACCACCGGCAGGCCGCAGATCGAGGGGCTCAAAAATTTTGGAGAGCCCAGCGCCACCGTAGCCCAGCGGGTGGCCGAGGCCCGGGATCGTGCCCGACAGCGATGGGGCGCCGCTAGTAACGCGCTGGTGCCCGGAAAAATTTTGCGCCAGGTCGGGGTGGACGAATCCGGCTCGCTACTGCTGGAGGACATGCTGCGCACCGGCACCATCACACAGCGGGGAGTGGACCGCGCCATTCGCGTTGCCTGGACCCTTGCGGACTTGGACCACGCCGCCGCCCCGCATCTGGGCCATATCAGCGACGCGGTCGAACTTTTCGGCGCAGACAGCGAGCTAGCGAGCAGAGAACCGGCGAGTAGAGAACCAGCGGAGGCACAGCGATGACTACTCAAAAAAATCTTCTAGCGTGGGCCTACGTGCGGCGAGTCATTGAGGCCTCCCGCCTGGACGTGCTGGACATGCTCTGGCCCGACGGCTGGGATCAGGCCGGCCCCTCCCAGGTACAGGCCGTAGCTGACGCCCTGGCGCGCCGGGCTGGGACCCTGCCCGATGCCCTGGCCGATGCGACCTCCCAGCGCTACGACCACGACCCCACGGCCGACGCGGAGCTCGCGGCTGCCCGCGGCTGGCGCCTGGTAACGCCAGAGGATGACGAGTGGCCTGCGGAACTGACCGCCAGCTTCGTCCGCATGGCAGATTCGGGCGCGGATCATGATTCTTCCGTCCGTGGCCAGGCTGCCGCTCCTTTTGCTCTGTGGGTGCGCGGCGATATGCGTCTGGACACGGCCGTGCGGCGTTCCGTCACGGTCGTCGGCACCCGCGCGGCCACGCGCTACGGCGAGCAGGTTACCAAGTCCTTTGCAGGAGACCTGGCGGATGCGGGCTTCAGCCTGATCTCCGGCGGCGCGATCGGTATCGACGCACTCGTTCATCGCGCGGCGTTACAGTCCCAGATCCCCACCCTGGTGGTCATGGCATGTGGCCTTGACGTGCCCTATCCCAAGGCGCACGCGGAGCTGTTCGAGCAGATCGTCGCCGCCGGTGGGCTCCTCATTAGCGAATATCCACCGGGCACTCCGCCGGCTCGCCATCGCTTCCTCACCCGTAACCGCCTGGCCGCGGCGCTCAGCCAGGCCACTCTGGTCGTGGAGGCACCTCTGCGCAGCGGCGCACTGAACACCCTGAACTGGGCCGAGGCCTTCGTGAAGCCGACCTTCGCCGTCCCCGGCCCCGTCACCTCGCATGCCTCGCTGGGGTGCCTCGAACGCATCCGCACGTCGCGCGCCACCCTGGCCGTCAGCGCCCGCGACCTCATCGAGGAGCTCAGCCCCCTCGGCGAGCAGATGGCCTTGGGGTTTGGTGCGGAGGATCGCTCGGAGCTGTTGAATTGGGAACATGTCGCGGTTATCGACGCCGCCGCCCTCCCCAGCGGCCGTGGTCCCGAAGGCCGACTGCCCCAGTTGGTGGAGGCCACCGGTTTGCCCGCGCGCACGGTGATTCGGTGCCTGCGCGACTTGGAGGGGATGGGCAGGCTTCGCCGAGAGGCCGATCGCTGGATTAGGGTCGAGTGACCAGCTAAATTGGTCACATGAACAACTCTCGTCCCACTGGCACCACGGCGCCGCTGTGGTCTGCGCTGGACGACTACGAACAGCACCTGCGCCACGTCGTGGGGCGCAGCGAGAACACAATCCGCGCTTACCGACGGGACCTCGACAGCGCTCTGGAGGGTCTGGAACGAATCGAACAATTCGACCTCGACCGCGCCCGAGACGTGCTCGGCTGGGCGGTCGATAACGGCGCCAGCAGGGCCAGCCTGTCCCGTCTGGCCTCCAGCATGCGCGGTTTCGGGGCGTTCCTGGCCCACCGTGGATTCGTGCAGGCCAACCCCGTCGCAGCGCTGAAGGCACCCAAGCCGCAGCGCACGCTTCCGCGCGTGTTGCGGGCCGATCAGGCCGCCGACTTGCTGGACGGCTTGCGCACGGAACCGCAAGATTCCGACCCGCAGAGCATCCGCGACTGGGCGATGGTCGAGCTGCTCTACGCCACCGGTATCCGCGTATCGGAACTCGCGGGGTGCGACGTTGACGATGTGGATTTCTCCAATAACCTCCTCCGGGTCACGGGTAAGGGCAACAAGACCCGGGTTGTGCCCTTCGGCGCTACGGTCTCGGCTGCTTTGGAACAGTGGCTTTCGGCTCGCACCACGATGGCCAAGGGAACCCCGGCACTGTTCGTCGGGACTAGGGGCAAGAGGATCGACCCCCGCCAAGTGCGCACCGTTGTGAACCGCGTAACCCAGGCAGGCCCCGGGCCGCGCCTGTCGCCGCACGGCCTGCGGCACTCCGCGGCCACGGCAATCCTCGAGGGCGGTGCAGACCTGCGGGTGGTGCAGGAGCTGCTCGGCCACGCCAACATGTCCACCACGCAGATCTATACTCACGTGGGCACAGAACGGCTGAAGGCCGTGTTTAACCAGGCGCATCCCAGAGCCTGACCCGCACACTGCCGAGCAAGGTCATCGGGTCGATGTAGGCTCGCTTTCTGCCCTCCAGCCTGGCGCCCCAGGACAGTCCCGGGGATTTGCGGGCGTAGTCGGGCAGGGCAGCGGCATCCGCCAGCACTCCGATGGCCTCGCCCCGGCGGATCTTTTGTCCGGCACGGACGCGGGCGAGTACCGGCTCGTACGTGGTGCGAATGCCATCCGAATGGCTGATCGAGACCACCGGCGTGCCCGCCACCACGCCAGCGAAGGCCACGATGCCACCCCTGCTGGCCACGATCACCTGGCCGGGCGAGGCCTGCAGATCCACGCCGCGGTGCCCGGGCTTCCAGACCGCGTCCGGAATGTCCGCGGCGCGGATCACCTGCGCATCCTTCGCCGAGGGCAGTCGGTGGGAGCGGACGATGCGGGGTAAATCTGATTGAGTCGCTGCAGAATGGGGCTCTGCAGATTGGGATAGGGCAGAGGGTGCAGGGGATAACGGAACGCCCGCACAGAAGAAGACCAGTGCAAGAGTGAGGCAGAGGGTGCGGTTAAGCCGTGGGATCATGGTTAAAGATGATGCGTGGGGGCGTCATAAAAAAGAAAGGGCATAGGCGTGAGGTTGTGGATAACTAAAAGTTGTCCACAGGACACGCGCGGGTGGACTTGTTTCAGCAGCGTGAGTGGGGGTAGGGTAGCAGTCGCAGTATGTCCGGGCTCGTCCTCATGCAACTCGCATGTGACATTCACATGGAGGGCAAGCGGTTTCGCGAAGACCGTGGGGTAGAGCAAGGCTACTGACTACGCGTAGATAATTCGCACCCCACACAATGGCTCACCAGCACGGTCCCGCTAACGACGGCGGGCGAACATGGCGAGTCACAGCTACACCGGGGAAGTATCTGCCAGGATGGTGCATAAGCCACGCACGTACAGTGAGTGTCGAGTGCATCGTGAAGAAAACCGTCAAACCCTAAACTTTGAAAGCGAGGAAGGGGCGGCGCCGACCACACGGCCGGCTAGAAGAAATACGCCCCTGTAACACCATGGCTGTTGTTACTATGCGCGAGCTGCTGGACGCTGGTGTCCACTTCGGTCACCAGACCCGTCGTTGGAACCCGAAGATGAAGCGCTTCATCTTCACCGACCGCAACGGCATCTACATCATCGACCTGCAGCAGACCCTGACCTACATCGATGAGGCTTACGAGTTCGTCAAGGAGACCGTAGCCCACGGCGGCAACATCCTGTACGTTGGCACCAAGAAGCAGGCTCAGGAAGCAGTTGCTAACGAGGCTGAGCGCGTTGGCATGCCTTACGTCAACCACCGCTGGCTGGGCGGCATGCTGACCAACTTCCAGACCGTTGCTAAGCGTCTGCACCGCCTGAAGGAACTGCAGGCAATGGACGCAGCTGAGGACGGCTACAAGGGCCGCACCAAGAAGGAAGTTCTGATGCTGACCCGCGAGCGCAACAAGCTGGAGCGCGTCCTGGGCGGTATCGCGGACATGACCAAGACCCCGTCCGCACTGTGGATCGTCGACACCAACAAGGAGCACATCGCTGTCTCCGAGGCGCAGAAGCTGAACATCCCGGTTGTCGCAATCCTGGATACCAACTGCGACCCGGACGTTGTCGACTACCCGATCCCGGGCAACGACGATGCCATCCGTTCTGCAAACCTGCTGACCAGCATCATTTCCTCCGCTGTTGAGGCCGGCCGCCAGGCACGCGCCGAGCGCCAGGAAGCTGCTGCAAAGGAAGCTGCAGGCGACGCTGACAAGGCTCCGGCTGAGGCTGAGAAGACCGAGGCTCCGGCTGAGGCTGAGAAGACCGAGGCTCCGGCTGAGGCTGAGACCGCCGAGGAAAAGTCTGAGGCATAAGCTGTTGTAGAACAGCTATAAAGCGCCCACCCCCGTATGGGACACAGATTGAATCCCGTGTCCAACGGGCGTGGGCGTTACTTGTAACCTAGGCTGGAAAACAGGACTGAGTTTAGAAACTGTAATTTCAGCCACCATTAATACTTCCACCAGAAGGAGGATCGCCCCACATGGCGAACTACACCGCTGCAGACGTTAAGAAGCTCCGCGAGATCACCGGCTCCGGCATGATGGACTGCAAGAAGGCCCTGGAAGAAGCCGCAGGCGACTTCGACAAGGCCATCGAGATCCTGCGCATCAAGGGTGCAAAGGACGTTGGCAAGCGCGCAGAGCGCTCCGCTTCCGAGGGCCTGATCGCTATCTCCGGCAACACCATGATCGAGGTCAACGCTGAGACCGACTTCGTGGCAAAGAACGCCGAGTTCATCGAGTTCGCCGACAAGGTAGCTGCCGCAGCTGCCGAGGCCAAGGCAAACTCCCGCGAAGAGCTCGAGGCAGTTGAGGTTGACGGCCAGAAGGCTGTTGACGCTCTGCAGCAACTGTCCGCAAAGATCGGTGAGAAGCTGGAGTTGAAGCGCGCCACCACCATCGAGGGCGACAAGGTTGCTGTTTACAAGCACCACCGCTCCGCTGACCTGCCGCCGGCAGTTGGCGTTCTGGTTTCCTACGAGGGCGACGACGAGGGTGCTGCCAAGGCTGCCGCTATGCAGGTTGCCGCTCTGAAGGCTAAGTACCTGAGCAGCGACGAGGTTCCGGCCGAGACCGTTGCCAAGGAGCGCGAGATCGCCGAGGCTACCGCTCGCGAGGAGGGCAAGCCGGAGAAGGCACTGCCGAACATCATCGAGGGTCGCCTGAAGGGCTACTTCAAGGACGTTTGCCTGCTGGATCAGCCGTCCGTCACCGAGTCCAAGAAGTCTGTTAAGCAGGTTATGGACGAGGCCGGCGTGACCCTGAAGGGCTTCAAGCGCTTCGAGGTTGGCCAGGCTTAAGGTCTGCACACTCCGAAAATTTTTTCGGCAGAGGCTCCGGCACACGAATGGGTGCCGGGGCCTCTTTTGTGTGTCCGGGTGGGGTATTATGACCACCAGTGCCAAACACGTCTACCTCAAGGAGCAAACCCCGGTGAGTACAGCCGAAAACCGCGAAGGCTACAAGCGCGTTATGTTGAAGCTGGGGGGTGAGATGTTCGGCGGAGGAAAGGTCGGCATCGACCCCGACGTTGTCCAGAACGTCGCACGGCAGATCGCGGAAGTCTCCAAGTCTGGCGTAGAAGTAGCCGTGGTTATCGGCGGCGGTAACTTCTTCCGCGGTGCCGAGCTGCAGCAGCGCGGCCTGGAGCGCTCCCGCTCCGACTACATGGGAATGCTCGGCACGGTGATGAACTGCCTGGCTCTACAGGACTTCCTGGAGCAGGAGGGCGTGGACTGCCGCGTACAGACCGCCATCCAGATGACCCAGGTCGCAGAGCCCTACCTGCCTCTGCGCGCACGCCGCCACCTCGAAAAGGGACGCGTGGTTATCTTCGGTGCAGGCATGGGCATGCCGTACTTCTCCACCGACACCACGGCCGCCCAGCGCGCCCTGGAAATTGGCTGCGAGGTCCTGCTGATGGCCAAGGCCGTCGACGGCGTATACAGCGACGACCCGCGCACCAACCCGGACGCGGAGCTGTTCCACGAGATCACCCCATGGGAGGTCATCGAGAAGGGCTTGAAGGTCGCAGACGCCACCGCGTTCTCCCTCTGCATGGACAACAAGATGCCGATCCTGGTGTTCAACCTGCTTACCGAGGGCAACATCGCCCGCGCGGTCGCCGGCGAGCGCATCGGCACCTTGGTCGACAGCAACGTCCGCACCAGCTAGCCATACAAGCGGGTCACTCAACACTTTCCCCACCGTAGACTGGTAAATTCTTAAACATGATTGACGATATTCTGCTTGAATCCGAAGAGCGCATGACTAGCTCTGTGGAGCACGCTCGCGAAGACCTGACGACCATTCGTACCGGTCGCGCGAACCCGTCGATGTTCAACGGCGTGGTAGCCGAGTACTACGGGGTTCCCACTCCGATTACCCAGATGGCCACCATCAGCGTGCCGGAGCCCCGCATGCTGCTGATCAAGCCCTACGAGCAGTCCACCATGGACGAGATTGAGAACGCTATCCGCAACTCCGACCTGGGCGTCAACCCCACCAACGACGGCCAGGTGCTGCGCGTAACCATCCCGCAGCTCACCGAGGAGCGCCGCAAGGAAATGGTCAAGGTGGCCAAGTCCAAGGGCGAGGACGCGAAGATCGCCATCCGCAACATCCGCCGCAAGGGCATGGAGCAGCTGGGCAAGATCCAGAAGGACGGCGAGGCCGGCGAGGACGAAGTCCGCGCGGCGGAGAAGGATCTGGAGAAGATCACCCACAACTACGTCGAGCAGGTCGACGCCCTGGTGGAGGCCAAGGAGAAGGAACTGCTCGAGGTCTAAAGAGGACCTCCTCGGCGCAAGAAAGGTTCTGTACTCATCGTTGCTCGCCCGAAGCCCAAGAACAGCGCCGGCCGCGACCTAAAGCAGGCAATCGCGGTCGGCGTGTTCTTGGGCGCCATCGCAATCGGGGGGCTGTTCACGCCCTTCGCCTGGTATCCGCTGGTCGCCCTGGCTCTGTCCCTGGCGGTCTACGAAGTGTGGCGTCGACTGTACGAGGCCGGATACGTACTGAACCTGCCTGTCCTGATCCTGGGATCTCAGGTGATCGTGTGGCTGTCCTGGCCATTCGGGCCGACGGGCGCGCTGGGAGGGTTCGTCATCAGTGTTTTGCTGGTGATGGTCACGCGCCTGTTTCACCACGGCCGTTCTTCGCCGCCGCATAACTATCTGCGCGACACGGCGGTCGGCATTTTCCTGCTGACGTGGATACCCCTGTTCGGTAGTTTCGCCGCCATGCTGTCGCGCATGCAACGCGATCACATTGACGGCTGGGCCTTTATCGTCACTTTTATGCTGTGCGTCGTCGGTTCCGACGTCGGTGGTTATATCGCGGGCGTGCTCTTCGGCTCGCACTCGATGGCTCCCGCGGTGAGCCCGAAGAAGTCCTGGGAAGGCTTTGTCGGCTCGCTGGTTTTGTCCACCGCCATCGGCGTGGCGTGTGTGACTCTGCTGCTCTCCGGCCCGTTCTGGGTGGGGCTACTGTTGGGTCCGGGGCTGGCTTGCTGCGCTACCCTCGGCGATCTTGTGGAGTCGCAGTTCAAGCGCGACCTAGGCATCAAGGACATGTCAGGCATGCTGCCGGGCCACGGCGGTTTGATGGATCGCCTGGACGGCATGTTGCCGTCGGCGATGATCACCTGGGTGGTGCTGAATATGCTGAGCGGCGTGTAGCCCCCTAGCGGGTGACCTGCTTGCGCAGCTGGATGATGCGCACGCCACCGACCAGCGCCATAATTAGCGCGCCGACGATCGCGGCAATCAGCATGCCCACGCCGATCGGGAAGGTCATCGTCCAGCCCAGCAGCTGCAGCTCCACGGACTCCTGATTCTGCAGGATGAACACCAGCAGCAGGATCAGCAGCAGCACACCCACAATCAGGCCGACCCACGTCGTGCCTGCCAGCGACTTCTGTACTTCGCGGTGCTCTTCGGGGTTCTTTGGTGTTGACGCCGCCGGCTCCACCCCAGCCGGCGGTCCCTGAACTGGCTCGTTGTCAACGGGCTGAGCGTTGTTCTCTGGCATGGGTGGGCGGTTCATATTGTCGTTCATACCTCCCATTCAACGGCATATCCGGGCGCACTTCAGATTTTGGCAATGTGAGGGTTACCCCCGGTACGTGCAATAATGGGCGCATTATGGCTACACCAGTGAAACTTCAGTTCGCCGCGCCTAAAAGGGGCATGCCGCCTGCACACATGGCGGATCTAGATCAGGAAACTCTGCAGCAGAAGGTCCAGGAGCTCGGTTTGCCGAAGTTCCGGGCCGACCAGATTCGGCGTCAATACTACGGGCGCCTGCAGGGCGACCCGATGGAGATGACGGACCTGCCAGAGGCGAAGCGAGCAGCGGTGAAGGAGGCGCTGTTCCCCGAACTGATGCGCCCGCTGCGCAACATGGAGGCCGACGACGGCGAAACGCGCAAGACGCTCTGGCAGCTGCACGACGGCACGATGCTGGAGAGCGTGCTGATGCGCTACCCGGGGCGCGCGACGCTGTGCATTTCCTCCCAGGCTGGCTGCGGAATGGCATGCCCGTTCTGCGCTACCGGTCAGGGAGGACTGGACCGCAACCTCTCCGTCGGCGAGATGGTGGAGCAGGCCCGCGCCGCCGCCGTGGCGATGCGCGACGGGGAAGTCGATGGGGAAGAGGGGCGCCTGTCTAACATCGTGTTCATGGGCATGGGCGAGCCGCTGGCGAACTACAAGCGAGTGGTGGAGACCATCCGTAAGGTGTCGGCCCCCGCGCCGGAGGGATTTGGCATTTCTCAGCGCAACATCACCGTCTCCACGGTGGGGCTGGCTCCGGCGATCCGCAAACTGGCGGACGAGGATATGAAGGTGCGCCTCGCGGTCTCCCTGCACACCCCCGATGACGAACTGCGCGATGAGCTAGTTCCGGTGAACAACCGCTGGTCGGTGGAGGAAGTGCTGGATGCCGCGCGCTACTACGCGGATACTTCCGGGCGCCGCGTATCCATTGAATACGCCCTGATCCGAGATATGAACGATCAGGATTGGCGTGCCGACCTCTTGGGCAAGAAGCTGCGCGGAGCGCTGGGCTCGAAGGTGCACGTTAACGTGATTCCACTGAACCCGACTCCGGGCTCCAAGTGGGATGCGTCCCCGAAGGAACGCCAGGATGAGTTCGTCCGCCGTGTGGAGGCCCAGGGCGTGCCGTG
The DNA here is from genome assembly GCF_014335105.1 of Corynebacterium sp. LK28. Lineage (NCBI taxonomy): Bacteria > Bacillati > Actinomycetota > Actinomycetes > Mycobacteriales > Corynebacteriaceae > Corynebacterium > Corynebacterium sp. LK28. Next base: position 77,428 of record NZ_PDGZ01000013.1, read on the forward strand.
CACCGTGCGCGATACGAAGGGCCAGGAAATTGCTGCGGCCTGTGGCCAGCTAGCGGCGGAAGAGCGCTAGGAAGACTAGCGCGCGACCGTCGTCGGGTCGATGTTCTGAGCGCGCAGTTCGTCGTCGCTCAGGTTGGAGTATGCACCGGTCAGGTTCAGCTGGTCAGCGGACCATACCGGCTCGACGTGGCCTTCCGGCTTGTTGCGCGCGGTGACGGTCTTGCGCTGCTTGAACTTCGGGGTAGCCAGCCACAGGCCCAGGCCGACGAATACCACGACGGCCAGGACGATCAGCCAGATGTTCTCAACATTGCCCTTGTGGTTGCCGAACAGCATGCCCAGCAAGAACAGGCCGCCGATCACACCGGCAGTAATGATTCCGCGACGCGGAAGCTCGCTCCAGCCCCAAGCCGCAGACGGTACGTCCGCGGTGGATACGCCGTTGTAAACTTCAGCTTCCTTAGAGTGGTGCGCCACCGTTTCCTCCTGAATGTCAAAAGAATTCTATCTCTCGTATTTTGACACACCCGACCCCAATTGTCCCTATCCGCGCGCGGGGAATGGCAGGAAAATACCTACTTTGGGTGGGGATGTGCGGGCGTCCCAAAGAAAAGAAATAGAATAGGCCGCGTGAAAACGCGTGTAGTAGTTCTAGGCAGTACCGGCTCCATAGGCACCCAAGCTTTGGAGGTGATGGCGGATAACCCGGAGCGTTTCGAGCTCGTCGGGATTTCCGCGCACGGATCGAAGCCGGAGCTGCTGGCGGATCAGGTGCGCCAGTTCGGATTGGAGCTCAGCCACGTGGCGGTGGCCTCCGAGCGGGCAGCTGAGTGGCTGGACGGGGAGATCGGCGGGGGACGTTGCATCCGCGGCAAGGATTCCGCCCGCGAGTTGGTTGAGGCGCTCGGGCCGGGGCTCACCGAGAACGATGTGATCCTCAACGCCCTGGTGGGGTCGTTGGGCCTGGACGCCACCCTGGCCGCCTTGGGAACGAAGGCGAAGCTGGCAATGGCGAACAAGGAATCCCTCGTGGCCGGTGGGCAGCTGGTGCTCGAGGCCGCGGCGGAAGGGCAGCTGATTCCCGTGGACTCGGAGCACTCCGCGATGGCTCAGTGCCTGCGCTCCGGGCGGGTGGATGAGGTCGACTCGCTGGTGCTGACCGCCTCCGGTGGCCCCTTCCGCGGCTACACCCGCGCGCAGCTGGAGGATGTCACCCCGCTGCAGGCCGCCAACCACCCGACCTGGTCGATGGGCCAGATGAACACGCTGAACTCCGCGACGATGGTCAACAAGGGGCTGGAGCTGATCGAGGCCAGCCTGCTGTTCGGCATTCCCGCCGAGAAAATCGACGTGACCGTCCACCCGCAGTCCATCGTCCACTCCATGGTCACCTTTATCGACGGGGCGACGATCGCCCAGGCCTCCCCGCCGTCGATGAAGCTGCCGATCTCCCTGGCCCTCGGCTGGCCAGATCGCATTGCCGATGCCCAGCCGAAGCTGGACTTCTCCACGGCCGCGGATTGGCACTTCGAGCCGCTGGACGACGACGTCTTCCCGGCCGTCACGCTGGCACGCCAGGCCGTCACTGCCGGCGGAACGATGCCCGCGGTTTATAATGCAGCGAACGAGGAAGCGGCCGTCGAGTTCCTGAACGGCAGGCTGAGCTTCCCCCGCATTGTGGATACTGTGGCGGCCACCATGGAGGCCTGCCAACACCTGTCCGCCGAACCCAACGACCTGGAAGATGTGCTGGCAGCGGAGCGCGAAGCCCGTGCCAAGGCGCATGAAAGGATGGCCACGTGGCTTTCGGACTAGGGGTAGTTCTTTTCGCCCTAGGCATCGCCGTCTCTATTGCCCTGCACGAGGCAGGGCACCTTATCGCCGCCCGCATGTCGGGTATGCGCGTGCGGCGCTACTTCATCGGCTTCGGCCCGACGATCTTTAGCTTCCGCAAGGGGCACACCGAATACGGCCTGAAGGGCGTCCCCCTGGGTGGTTTCTGCGACATCGCCGGCATGACGAAGCTGGACGAGATGACCGACGAGGAGCGCCCGTACGCCATGTACGACAAGCCGGCGCACCGGCGCATCTTCGTCATGCTCGGCGGCATCATCATGAACATAGTCCTGGCCCTGGGCATCCTCTACGGCGTGGCCTTGGCCTGGGGATTGCCGGACCGCAGCGTGGTGTTCACTCCCACCGTCGAATCCACCCAGTGCGCACCGGCGAAGCAAAATTCGGACGGCACGCTCGCCAAGTGCTCGGGCGACGGTCCGGCGGCGGAGTCCGGCGTCCAGACCGGCGACACCTTTCTATCCGTCAACGGCGAAGAAACAAAGGACTTCCGGGCCTTCACCAAGGCCATCGCCGACGAGGCGAAGCACGCGGCCGACAACGGTAAGAAGGTCGGCGACCGCATTACGGTGCCCGCCGTTGTAGACCGCGAAGGTAAGCACCAGAACCTCGACCTGCAGATCGAGCTGGTGGAGCGCCTGAACTCCGCCGGCAACCCCATGACCTCCGGCGCTGTCGGCATCAGCGCGAAGCGGCCGAAGTTCGTCATCAATCAGTACAACCCGGCCAGCGCGGTGGGCGGCACGCTGTCCTTCACCGGGGGAATGGTCAATGACACGTTCCACGGCCTCATCGAGCTGCCGCAGCGCGTGCCGGGCGTGGTCAAGTCCATCTTCGGCGGCCACCGCGCCGACGATTCCCCGATGAGTGTGGTCGGCGCCTCCCGCGTCGGCGGCGAGCTAGTGCAGTACCAGCAGTGGATGAGCTTCCTCATGACCCTGGCGAGCCTGAACCTCTTCCTCGCCGCCTTCAACCTGGTGCCATTGCCACCGTTGGACGGCGGCCACATCGCCGTGGTGATCTACGAGAAGATCCGCGACTTCTTCCGCCGCCTGCGCGGTAAGCAGCCGGGTGGCCCCGCCGATTACACCAAGCTGATGCCCCTGACCTACGCGGCCACGGCAGTGTTGTTGGTGTTCGGCATTATCGTCATCGTCGCTGATGTAGTTAATCCGATCCGTATTTTCTGACGCCCACATCTGCGCGCCTGCAACGACGCGTAGAATTGTTGAAGGTTCAACGGCATTCACAACTGAAAGGTTTGTCTTCGTACATGTCTGGTATTTCCCTGGGTATCCCCGACGGTCCGCCCCCAGTTCTGGCCCCGCGCCGTAAGACCCGCCAGCTGATGGTCGGCGGGGTAGGGGTGGGCAGCGATCACCCGATCTCGGTGCAGTCGATGACCACGACGAAGACGCACGACGTTAACGCGACGTTGCAGCAGATCGCCCAGCTGACCGCCTCCGGCTGCGATATCGTCCGCGTGGCGTGCCCGAAGACGGTGGACGCCGAGGCGCTGCCCGCCATCGCCGCCAAGTCCCCGATCCCGGTCATCGCGGACATTCACTTCCAGCCGAAGTACATCTTCAGCGCCATCGACGCGGGCTGCGCGGCCGTGCGCGTGAACCCTGGCAACATCAAGGAGTTCGACGGCCGGGTCAAGGAGGTAGCTAAGGCTGCCGGGGATGCAGGCATTCCGATCCGTATTGGCGTCAATGCCGGTTCGCTGGATAAGCGCATCATGGAGAAGTACGGCAAGGCCACGCCCGAAGCGCTGGTCGAGTCCGCCATGTGGGAGGCCAGCCTGTTCGAGGAGCACGGCTTCGGCGACATCGCCATCTCTGTGAAGCACAACGACCCGGTCGTGATGGTGGAGGCCTACCGCCAGCTGGCCGCGCAGTCTGACTACCCGCTGCACCTCGGCGTGACGGAGGCCGGCCCGGCCTTTCAGGGCACCATCAAGTCCTCCGTCGCTTTCGGCGCGCTGCTGGCCGAGGGCATCGGTGACACGATCCGCGTGTCCCTGTCCGCCGATCCGGTCGAAGAGATCAAGGTCGGCGACCAGATCCTGCAGTCGCTGAACCTGCGCCCCCGCAAGCTCGAGATCGTGTCTTGCCCTTCCTGTGGTCGCGCGCAGGTGGATGTGTACAAGCTGGCCGACGAGGTCACCGCTGGCCTGGAAGGCATGGAGTTCCCACTGCGCGTGGCCGTCATGGGCTGCGTGGTGAATGGCCCGGGCGAGGCCCGCGATGCCGACCTGGGCGTGGCCTCCGGAAACGGCAAGGGGCAGATCTTCGTGAAGGGCGAGGTTATTAAGACCGTGCCCGAGGATCAGATCGTGGAGACCCTCATCGAAGAGGCCATGCGCATCGCCGAGGAAGAGGGCCTAGAGGCCGTCGAGGGCCAGAAGGCCGACGTGCGCGTGACTAAGTAGTCACGGGCGCTGCCTCGCTGGCTTTGCCGTCCACCAGCTCGATGCGGCGACCCAACGTGGCCAGCTGCTCCTGGTCGTGCGACACGTACAGCACTGGGGTGTTGCGCTCGCGTGCCAGACCCACGATCAGCTCCGTGACGCGCTGCGCGTTGGTGGTATCCAGCGCCGCGGTCGGCTCGTCGACCAGCAGTAGCGCCGGGTCGTTCATCATTGCGCGTGCCAGGTTAACGCGTGCCTGCTGGCCGCCGGAAAGCTCGGAGACCTTCGCGTTCTCTCGCCCTTCCAGGCCCACTTCCTTGAGCATGTGCTCGGCTTTCTCTTCTTGCTGACGCCACACTTTTCCGCTGATACCGAATGGCTTATCCAGGCGGCTCATCACCATGAGCTGTTCCTTAGCGTTCAGTGCGGGCAGGAGGTTCGGCTGCTGAAACACAATGCCCAGGTGGCGGCGGCGGATCTCGGCGGCCTGGCGACCCGACACGGTACCGAGCTCCAGTGTCTCCTCGCCGTGCAGGGTGGCCGACCCGCTGGTGGCGGTCTCCAGGCAGCCGATGATGGACAGCAGGGTGGACTTACCGGAGCCGGAGGGGCCGGTAATGCCGACGACCTCGCCGGGATCCACGTTGAAGCTGACGTCGCTCAGCAGGTTGCGCTTGGTGGTTCCGTCGGTGATCTCCAGGAAGATGTTCTTGACTTCGAGTGCGGGGAAGATCATGAGTTCATTGCCTTTCGCGGATCGACCTTCATAACGGGGATGATGGACAGGCCAGCGCCGAGGAGGCCTGCGGCCAGCAGCATGCCGGCGGGGACGAGGGTGGTGTTGGCGGTGACCTCCATGGGGATTCCATCCAGGAACCCACCGACGCCGACGGTCATCAGGGTGCCCGCCGCGATGCCCACGATCAGGACAACCATCGCCTGGCCGACCGCGTCGCTCAAGATACTGGAGCGCGTGCCGCCCAGCGCGACCGTGATGGCCACGCCTCGTAGGCGCTGCATCGTCCACACGGTGAAGAAGGCACCCAGCACCAGGGCGGAGATGACGTAGAGCAGTACAATCATGAGGTTCAGCGACGACTGCTCGCCCTTGTAGGAAGCGCTAGCGTTTAAGGCCTCCTTGCCCTTCAGCATGACCGCCCCGTTGATTGGTTCTACGTCGCCGGCAACCACGCCGAAGGTGGAGGCGCCGGGCAGGCCCTCTACCTCATCGGTACTCATCCAGTGGATGGGCTGATGCTCTAGGTAGAGGTCCTCGCTGGGCTTCTCGCCCTCGTAGGACATCGCAATGAACGGCTGACCTTCCGCATCCTTCGAGCGGGCCATCGTGACGACCTCTCCGCCACGGCTCTCAACGGCGCTGGCTTGGGCGTCACTAAGAGAACCCGTACTCAGGTTCACAGTGCCGCCGGCATCGTTGAGCACGAGTTGACGGTCGCTTCCGACCTTGTGCTGCAACGCGGAGGCGGACTGGAAGCTCAGACCTGCAGACAGGGAGCTCAAGAGAGTGACCATCGCGGTGATCAGAAGGACGGTGGTGATAATAAGCGCCGTCTTACCGCGGGATACGCGCAGTTCGCGGATCCCTTGAAACATAAAGCCCCGGACGGGGGTTAACGACTTATTACTTAGCATGGCTCCAATTCTTCGCGCGGAGAAGAAGGAGCACATCGGGCAAAGTAGTAGTCTTCGACTCATACTTTAGGTGGAGGTGCGCTGCACCTTGCGGCCGTTAGACTTGGGGACAATCATGATTCACACATCAAAGTCGACCGCCAAGTCGAACAAGGTCATTGCGCTGAACCGGGCGTGGATCTACCTGGGCATGGGGCTGCACTTGCTGATGGCGCTTCTGATGGCGGTGACCGTCATCCGCGACGGATGGTCGTGGAACGCCGCAGCGCTGTGCTTCATCTACGTCATGGGGCTGTGGCTGCGCCCCAGGTGGCTGTGGTTGACTCTGGTGATCGCCGCCTGGGCGTGCCTGCTGTTGGTGGCTCCAAGTGCTGCGTTTATGGCATTTGCGCTGTTCTTCCTGTGCGTCGGCGTGCTGCCCATGTGGCCGGCGATCGTGTGCAACACAGTGGTCACCGTGCTGTCCATCTACCACAGCGGGGAGGCCTTGGGGCCGATCGTCGCCGCGGTGGTCGCGACGGTTGTCGGCTTGGGCTTCAAGGAGCTGCGCGACGAAGCCAGCGCCCGGGAAACTGCCAGCCGCCTCGCCGGCGAAATGGACGAACGCACCCGTCTGGCAGGGGAGATCCACGACACGGTCGCGCAGGGCTTAAGTTCCATTCACATGATCCTGCAGGCCGTGGAGAAGCGCGTCGATGACCCCGAAATCCTGGAGGATCTGCGGCTGGCGCGCACCACCGCCGAAGACAACCTGGCGGAAACTCGCCGCATCATTGCCGCCCTGCAGCCCGGGCCACTTGTCGGCGGAGACCTGCCCATCGCTCTGGCCCGCGTGTGTTCGGGCACCCCGCTGAGCGAGGCCTTAAGCTTCGACGTCGAGGGCGATCCCTACGACCTGGACGAAAAGGTGGAACAGGAGCTCACGCGCATCACCCAATCGCTCGTGTCTAACGTGGTGAAGCATTCGGAGGCCACGCGCGCCCGCGTGACCCTGACCTACCAGGACGACATGCTGAGCCTCGATGTGGTGGACAACGGCCGGGGAATGGACGAAGAGCAAGTGCAGAAAATCGCCGCCGACCAGATGAGCCTGTCGCCCGTGGGCCTGGCGGGCGTCCGCCGTCGCGCCAATCTAATCGGGGCAACCATGCACGTGGAGAGCTCCCCAGGGGCCGGGTGTGGCGTTTCCATCCAAGTGCCGATGCGTTAGGAGCTGACTATGCCAGACCAACTTCGTGTGCTGATCTGCGATGATCACCCCGTTGTGCGCGCCGGAATCGAAGCCATGCTGCGGGGTACCGGGGACGTGGAGGTCGTCGCCTCCGTCGGCGAACCCGAGCGGGCCGTCGCGATCTGCGAGATGGAACGCCCCGACGTTGTACTGATGGATCTGCGCTTCGGCGAAGGCCCCGGCAGCGAGGGCGCCGAGTCCGGGGGAGTGCGTGCCACCCGCGCCATCCGCACGCAGCGGCCCGCCCCGCAGGTGCTGATCCTGACGAACTATTCCACCGACAGCGACGTGCTGGGCGCCATTTCCGCAGGCGCGGTCGGCTACCTGCTGAAGGACTGCTCCCCGGAGGAGCTCGCAGAGGGCATCCGCCAAGCCGCCCGCGGTCAGACCGTGATGAACAAGAGCATCATCGGCAAGCTCCGCGGCCGCCTGGCCAACCCCTTCGAATCGCTGACTAACCGCGAGCAGGAGGTGCTTACCCTGGCCAGCCACGGCAAGTCGAACCGCGCCATCGCCAAGGAGCTGATTCTTACAGAGGCGACCGTGAAATCCCACATGGCGCACGTATTTTCCAAACTCAATGTGAAAAACAGAACAGCTGCCGTCGCCGTGGCGCGGGAACGCGGAATCATCGATTAACCCTGCTAACCTCTGTGCCTATGCGCACCCCCACTTTTTCCCTCAGCTCCGCCACCCGACGGAGTATCACCGCGGCCGTCACTACGGCAGGGCTAGTGCTGGGGGCTGCGGCTTGTACGCCGAAACCGGATGTTGCTGATGACGCCGCCCAGGCCTTTCTTTCTGCCCTTTCCACACCGGGGGAGGCTTCCGTAGCTGGCGGGGAGACCGATAACCCCGATAAGGCGTCCCAGGCCATTGACCAGGTGTGGAAGTCCCTGCAGGCCGAGGGGCTGCGGACGGAACTGAAGAACGTCAACTCCAAGGACAACCAGGCCACCGCCCAGTACTCGATGCACTGGCAACTGCCGGGTGGCCGCGATTTTTCCTATGACTCGTCCATGAGTCTGACCCGCACCGGCGACGACTGGTCCGTGCGTTGGCAGCCGGCTGTGCTGCACCCGGAGCTCGGCGCGAATCAGCACCTGGAGCTGCGTAGCGTGCCAGCGCCGGTGGCGAACGTCGTGGGCTCCGATGGTGCGGTGTTGCTGAAGCCGGGTACCCAGTACCGCATCCTCGTGGACACGAAGAAGGTGGCCAGCGTACTTGGAACGATGCGCCGCATCGCCGGTGAACTCGACGCCCTGCGTGCGGGCGACAAGTCCGTGCCCGCCATCAACCCCGAAAAGAAGGCCGAGGAAGCCGACGGGGTGGACGGCGAGTACTCCGTCGTGAGCGTCAACCAGGCTCAGGGCAAGCGCTTGCAGGAAGTCCTCGGCAACATCGAGGGCGTCCGCATGAACGAAGAGCCCGCTTTGGTGCGCCCCGATCCTTCCTTTGCCCCGGACATCATGTCGCGCGTGAGCAGCGTGGTGGAAAAGGACCTGCAGGGCGTCAACGGCTGGAAGGTCGTCGCCGCCACCAACGAGGGTAACGAGGTTGCCCAGGTCGGCGGCGAGGAAGCCAAGTCCGCGCCGAGCGTGCGCGTCTCCCTGTCCCGCAAGGTGCAGGAGGCCGCCCAGAAGGCCGTGAATACCCGCGCCGACTCGAAGGTGATGATGGTGGTCATGCGCCCATCGACCGGCGAAGTGCTGGCCGTCGCGCAGTCGGAAAAGGCCGACGAGGACGGCAACACGGCTCTCATGGGCCAGTACCCGCCGGGCTCGACGTTCAAGATGCTCACCGCATACGCCGGCTTGCAGAAGCAGGGGCTTACTCCGGATTCGATTGTCGACTGCCCCGGAACTCAGGACATCGGCGGACGCGTGGTGACCAACTACAACGGTTTCTCGCTGGGCAGCACCCCTCTGGAAAATGCCTTCGCCAAGTCGTGCAACACCACCTTCGCGGACATTTCCACCAAGCTGAAGCCGGGCGAGTTGAAGGACGTCGCAGCGCAGTTTGGTCTCGGCGCGGACTACGACATCGAGGGCCTGGACACCCTCACCGGATCCGTGCCCGAGGGGGAGAAGATGCTCGACCGCACTGAAGCTGGTTATGGCCAGGGCCTCGACCTGGCCAGCCCCTTCGGCATAGCCCTGGTCGCTTCCGCTGTGGCAGCCGGCAAGGTGCCCACCCCGTACCTCATCGCCGGCGACAACCACCACACGGAGGCCAATAACGACGAGGCCAAAAAGGACGCCAAGAAGAAGCTGGATCCGAAAATCATTCAAGAACTCCGCCGCATGATGCGGGCAGTAGTGACCAATGGCTCGGGCTCCGGAGTGGCTGGCGCCGGAGAGGTCTACGCCAAGACCGGTGAGGCGGAAATCAATGAAGGTTCTCACAGTTGGCTAGCCGGATACCGCGGCGACCTGGCCTTTGCGACTCTCATTGTGCTCGGCGGCGGATCCGAGCACGCTACCGCCGTGACTGCCGATTTCTTTAAGAACCTGGATGGCCCGGGCGCGGAGGCGGAAGGGCGTCAAGAGTAGAATAAGGACCCATGACTCGAGCACCATTGACCCCCGGTAACCCCACGCCCATCCGTAACGTCCCGGCCAACATCGAAAGGCCAGAGTACGCCTGGAAGGACAGCGTGCAGGAGAACATCGGCGAGCCGTGGGTGCAGACGCCCGAGACGATCGAAAAGATGCGTGAAGCTAGCCGCATCGCCGCCGACGCTCTGCAGGCCGCCGGAGCTGCCGTCGCCCCCGGTGTGACCACCGACGAGATTGACCGGGTGGCGCACGAATACATGTGCGACTACGGCGCGTACCCCTCCACCCTCGGCTACCGGCACTTCCCGAAGTCCTGCTGCGTGAGCCTCAACGAGATCATCTGCCACGGCATCCCCGACAGCACCGTTATTCAAGACGGCGACATCGTCAACATCGACGTCACCGCCTACAAGAACGGTGTGCACGGCGACACCAACGCGACCTTCCTAGCTGGCGACGTCTCCGAAGAACACCGCCTGCTAGTCGAACGCACCGAAAAGGCCATGTGGCGCGGCATCAAGGCCGTCAAGCCGGGCCGCCAGATCAACATCATCGGCCGCGTGATCGAGAGCTACGCCAAGCGCTTCGGCTACAACGTCGTGGAGGACTTCACCGGCCACGGCGTTGGTCCGACCTTCCACAACGGCCTTGTTGTGCTGCACTACGACCGCCCAACCATGTACACCGACCTGCTGGAGCCGGGTATGACCCTGACCATCGAGCCGATGATCAACCTCGGCGGCCTCGACTACGAGGTCTGGGACGACGACTGGACCGTCCAGACTAAGGACCGCCAGTGGACCGCGCAGTTCGAGCACACCCTCGTCGTTACCGAGGACGGCTACGAGGTTCTCACGATTCCCAGCGAGTCCTAGCCCGACCGACTAACCTCCCAGAAGTATGGGAGACAAAACTACACCTCTGGGGCCCGGCCCTGTACCGCGCAAGCAGCACCTGCGCCGCCTCGGCCCATTCGGCGCCTTCGCCACGGGCATCGGGGCCCGCGTAACCAAGAAAAAGAACCTCGGAGTGTTCGCCACCATCGGCCGCGCCCCGCGGTTGTTCTTCTTTTGGCTGCTGTACGGCGGCTCGATGATGCCCTTCGGCTACCTCTCGCGCGTCGAAACCGAAATGATCATCCTCCGCGTCGCCTACCTGCGCGGCAGTGCTTACGAAGCCGACCAGCACCGTGCCCTCGCCGCACGGGTTGGGGTTAAACGTATTGACGCCCTATTCCAACCCGACCACGGCTTCACCGGCCGTCACGGCACCTTGCTGGACGCAGCCGAGCAGCTGGTCCGCGACCGTGGACTGACCGCCGACATGGCCCAGCGCGTGCGGGATCTGCTGAGCGAGCGGGAGCAGGTTGCGTTCGTCATGCTAGTCACCAACTACGACGGTCTGGCCACGGCGCTGGACGTCATGGGAGTCCCAGTCGACGAGCCGCGCTAGGCTGCCCGTCGACGATTCTCCGCTCGCTGGGCGAAGGTTTCCCGGCCCAGTGGCCCGTTGGGAGCCGTCATCACCGTGTGCCCGTCGCCGTGGCTCGTCCAGGTCTCGTTGCCGTCGGGATGGATGGTGACGTCCCAGGAGCCAGTCGTCTTCGCGTTGTGGTGCTTGGCGCACAGGCAATGCAGGTTTGACGTCGCCGTTGGCCCTCCTGCCTGCGGGTTTTCATGGTTATAGCGCTGCACGTGGTCCAGCTGGCACTTGTGTGCGGGCACCGAACATCCCGGGAAGCGGCAGGTTCCGTCGCGCCCCTCCACGCTGGCCCGCACCAGAGGTGTGGGGGAGTAGCCCTCGTTGCTTGCGGCACCGGGGAACTGGACGTGCGTAACGCGATCTTTCCATCTCTGCGTGGCCTTTGAGCTGACCCAGCCACCCGCGGCCCAGATGGGGGCGTCTGGCTGATCCGTACTCTGATACAGGTTTAGCGTGATGTCCGCCGTGGTCTGCCTGCGCACCAGGCGCATCAGGGCTTCGGCGCGAGAGCAAGAACTGTTTTTGACCACGTTATTGAGCGTTCGTTGGAGCTCTAACCCTTCGAGTTTGGGCAGCGTCAAGAAGAAAACAGTGGTGGTGTCGGGGCGATCGTCGATGTCGAGGCGCGCGGAGGAACCCGTGTCCGTATCCTTCGACTCCTCCGGCAGGGCCTGGGGATCGTGCTTGCGGATCACTTGCTCGATGCGACTGCGAATGGTGGCCCGGGCAAGCATGGCCTGGTTGGGGACGGTGGGGGAGATCGCCTGAAAAATTTTTTCCTCGAAAATTTCGGGCACGTCCATCTTGACGGGACTGAGGCACTCGGCCATGCATCGCAGCAGGTCAAGTGAGTAGGCGCCGGTGCGGGCCAGCTCGAGGATGGTGGGGAAGCGACGGAACATGTGGCCGATCTCTACCAGGGTGAGCGCGCGGTATTCCGTCAGGCCGAGGCGCACGGCCAGGCGGGTGGATACGTCGATGACGCACTCGTCCATCTCGGGCGTGCAGGCCACGGCGAGGCGCACGTGCCCGCGGTTTACTTCGCACGCTGCGGCGCTTAGCGGATCGTTCGGGTCGGTGATGCGCCAGCAGGGTGTGGTGGTGGAATGCTCGAACATGGTCTTTCCCCTTTTGCCTGTTCGGAGGTGGTTTTGTGGTGTAGCCAAAAAATTTTTCCAGCTTGTGCGTGCAGTATATAAACCGCCCCGGACAACCCCCTTGCGTAGAAGCTAGAAAAATCGAACAGCGGGCTAGCAG